>NZ_AODQ01000057.1 GCF_000348925.1 Cesiribacter andamanensis AMV16
CCATGCGCCGCAGAATATCATCATACACATTCACAAAGGGCGCTGCCACAAAGTCGATGTCGTAGGCCAGGGCCTGAGTGGTGGCAGGGGCCGCGTAGCGCGCAGGGCCAGCCCAGGCTTGTTTGCCGGCGCCAAAGGCTAGTTTGGAGCTCAGCTGGTAATCCACATACGCATCCAGCAGCCGGGGCAGGCTGGCCGCCGCTGTGGCATGGCTCACATCATTGTTGCCCAGCTCCAGGGTGTAGCGCAACTGCTCGCCGGCGGTGCCGCTCAGGCGCAGGCGGTAGCGCCTGATGCTCAGGTCCAGGCTGCTGGCGGCGGGCTCCCCATCTACCAGCGAGCCAGGGTTAAGGGAGGTATGCCGCAGCCAGAACTGCAGGCTGCCACCGAGCTGGAGGCCAGTGCGGGTTTGCTGCCCGCTGTCTGCCGGCGCATCTTGCCCCCAGGCCAGAGGGGCCTGCAGCATAAGCAGCAGTGCCAGCAGGCACCTAAGGGCAATGGGGTGGCAGAGCGTTTTCATGTGTGCAGGCTTATAAAAACTCCAGTTTCTGGTAGAGCAACAGCAGGACAAAGACCAGGATCAGCCCTACGCCTCCGGTAAACAGCCCGCTGCGCAGCAGGTGGCGGGTGGTGATCATGCCCGTGCCATAGGCCAGCGCATTGGGCGGGGTGCTAATGGGCAGGCACATGCCCAGCGAAATGGCCAGGGTAGCGGTCAGGATCAGGATGCCGCCACCGCCCAGCTTGTCAAAGGCCGGCACCGAAGAGGCAATTACCGCAATCATGGGAATGAGCAGGTTGGCTGTGGCGGTATTGGACATAAAGTTAGCCACCAGGATGCCCATGCCGGCTGTTACCAGAAAGAGCACCCCCAGCGGGAAATCGGCAAAGGGAATGTTGCTGACAAACACCTGGGCCAGGCCTGTGCTGGTAAGTGCCAGTCCCAGTGCTATACCCCCTGCCACCAGCCAGAGCACATCCCAGCTGATCAGCTTCAGATCCTCTTTGGTGAGAACGCCCCCGCACAGAAAGACTACAATGGGCAGCATGGCCACTACATAGGCATTGAGGCCGTGGATAAAGTCGGTAAGCCAGAGCAGTACGGTGAGGGCAAAGGTGGCATAAATGATCAGGGGCTTGTGGCCATAGCGGGGTCCGGGCTTTATGTGCAGGCGAATGTGCTGCGTACTGGTGGGGTACAGGCGCATCAGAAAGAACCAGGAGATCAGGACCATCAGCACCACAATGGGCACTCCTATCAGCATCCACTTGCTGAAGGTCATGTCAAACTCCTGCGCCAGATACGTAAGGGCAATGGCATTGGGCGGGGTGCCTATGGGGGTGCCAATGCCCCCCAGGTTGGCGGCTATGGGTACGCTCAGCACAAAGCCGATCTTGCCCTTGTCGCCCTCGTCCATAGAGGCCAGTACCGGTACTAGTATGGAAAGCATCATGGCGGTGGTGGCCGTATTGCTCATAAACATAGAAAAGGTAGCCGTAATGGTCATGATGCCCAGCATTACCCAGCGGGGTTTGGTGCCAAAGGGGGTAATGAAAAAGCGCGCCATTTTATGGTCAAGCCCGTATTTGGTAGCCGAGATGGCCAGAAAAAAGCCCCCCAGAAACAGGATGATAATGGGCGAGGCCAGCGTGGCCATGATCTCCTGGTAGCGCATCAGGCTGCCGAAATTGGTCGCCTCCTGCCCCTGCAGGGCCGGGGCCAGCGCACTGTCCGATAGCAGCACCAGCTCCAGAAAAAGCACCAGTATGGAGGTGGCAAAAATGGGAATGGGCTCAAAGATCCAGAACAGGGCTGCCAGAAAAAAGATGGCCATGGCCCGCTGGTGAATAACGGTAAGTCCCTCCAGCGGAATCCACTCCAGCGGCACCACAAAGATCAGCAGCGGCACTACCAGGCAGGCGGAGAGTTTGACTTTATTCGCATGGGGTATAAAGCTTTTGCTGTAGAAGTCAAACCTCCGGTGCAGGTAGTTTAAAGGAACATGCAGGAGCATAGCAGGGCGAGTTAGCGGTTAGCAGAGCGTAAGAATGGGCACTTCGGCAAAGGCGGTTAGCTGGGCAATGAGGCGGCCTTCAGACTCCAGCTGGTTCACCCCATGATCGCGCGCCAGCACCACCAGCAGGTCTATGGCATGTTGCCGCAGGTAGTGGCTGATGGTTTGCTGCATATCATCACCGCTGAGGTACACCCATTCGTGGGGAATGCTTTCCAGGTAGTATTCCAGGCTGCTTTCGGCGGCATCGGCGGGCACCAATTTTTCTACCCGCTTCTGGTTTACATGCAGCAGGTATACCTTGGCCTTAAACTCCAGCGCAAACTCCCACATGGGGGCAAAGACAAAGGATTCCCGGATGGGCCGGTAGTCATTGGCATAGGCAATTTTGCGGATCTGCCGCCGGTCAAAGTTCTCGGGTACCACCAGCACGGGCGCATCAACCGCTCCAATTAGGGCAGAGGCCAGTGAAACGTCGGATTCCCGCCCGCTGCGGGTACCCATAATAAGCAGGTCGGGGCTGTAAAACTCACTGGCTTTTACCAGCTCCAGCAACAAGCGTCCCTTCAGGATCACAAATTCATAGTAAAAGGAAACCGATTTGAGTGTACTCGCTTCAAATTCTTTAAATGCCTTTTTAATGGCGGCTTCCTCCATCCGTTGGTCGGCTGTGTTTACATACACCAGGACCACCTCAGCCAGATGTTTCTCCAGGATGCTATTTGCATACAATACAGCGTTGGTAGCCACCGGAGAAAAATCAATGGGGATCAAAATTTTCTGAAGATTTTTCATGGCCATACGCATTAGATGTGAATTTCATACGTAAGGTAGTTTTCCTTCCTGCATCAAAATATGACCCGCCACCCCCTGGCTGAATGATTGTTGTCATGCCCCCTTTTAGGGTCTAAAATTGGCTAGTTTGTTGCGATACACTTGTTTGGGGTGGGACCGATCCGGAGGCGAAACAGCCCCAAGCTGCAGCTTGCCAACGTATGCGGAACACCACTTGAGGGGTAAGGAGCATGTAAGGTTTTGGGCTGTTTGTATGCTTGCTGTGCATTGATGCTGAAAAATGAGCCAGGTCATTTTCCGGGCTTGGGCTGGGGTAAGTGGAAGAAGGTGAGGAGTTTAATGGCTAGTGGGACGTTTACTGCTGCTACTGCCCATTGACCTGTGCTTGAAAAGGGTGCTGCAATTCAGTACATTAGAATATGTGTTGCAAGGCCACTGCCTGCAGCTTTTTTCTGAGCAGAACCCCAATTCCGAGCCATGCCTCACCCATCCCTTCGCAATAGCCAGGTAGTGCTGACCGGCGGCGCCTCCGGCATTGGCCGGCAGATGGCCCTGCAGGCAGCCGCCCGGGGAGCCGCTGTGCTGGCAACGGACATAGACCAGCAGGGGCTGCAGCAAACCGTGGAACTGGGCCGGGAGCAGGGGCTGGTGATTGAGCGTCAGCTGCTGGATGTGGCCGATCGGCAGGCTGTTTTTCACTTTGCCGAAGCGCACATTCCCCGCCTGCAGGGCAGGCGGCTTGTCCTGATCAACAATGCCGGCGTAGGCCTGTATTCCGGCAGCTTTGCCGATACCGAGCTGGAGGATTTTGACTGGCTGCTTCGCATTAACCTCTGGGGGCCCATCTGGATGACCAAAGCGTTTTATCCCTATCTGCTGCAGCAGGGCCAGGGCCATGTTGTAAGCCTGTCCAGCATCTTTGGCCTGGGGGGCGTGGCCAACCAATCGGCCTACTGCACCTCTAAGTTTGGGCTGCGGGGTTTTATGGAGAGCCTGCGCATGGAGCTGCTGGGCACAGGCGTAAAAACCCTGCTGGTGCTTCCCGGCGGGGTAAAGACCAACATTGCCCGAAATGCTACCCCCCGTGGCAACGTGGCCACGGCGGCCATGCATGCCCAAACGGTGGCCTCCTTTGAACGGGAGGCGCCCACCAGTGCCGAATCGGCCGCCCGTCAGATCCTGAATGCCATTGAAAAGGGCCGGGCGCGCCTGGTCATAGGCCGGGATGGCCGGGCCTTTGATACCCTTAGCCGCCTGTTTCCCGTGTTGTATACCAAGCTGCTTAAAAAACGGATCGAGCAGGTCTTTACCAACCCCTATACCAGCAAAGAAGCATGAGCGCTGTAGACTACCAGGTGGGCATCATTGGCGCCGGTTTTGCCGGCCTGGTGGCCGCCCTGCGCCTAAAAAAGAGCGGGCGCGATTCCTTTATCATCTTTGAGCGGGCTTCGGAAGTAGGCGGCACCTGGCGGGACAATGTGTACCCCGGCTGTGCCTGTGATGTGACCTCGCCGCTCTATTCTTTTGCCGATGAGCCCAACCCCGACTGGAGCCGCCGCTACTCCACCCAACCCGAAATTCTGGCCTACCTCAAGGGGGTAGTGGCCCGGCGGGGGCTTGATGAGCACATCAGCTACCAGGCCGATATCGTAGAGGCCCGTTTTCTGGAGCAGGAGGGCTGCTGGCAGCTGAGCGACCGGCAGGGGCGCAGCTGGCGGGTGGTGCTGCTGCTCTTGGCGCTGGGCCCCCTGAACCGGCCCCACATGCCCCATTTTCCCGGACTGGAGGACTACAAGGGGCGCTATTTTCATTCTTCACAATGGGAGACAGATTTTTCCCTGAAGGGCAAACGCGTGGCGGTGATCGGTACCGGAGCCAGTGCCATTCAGATTGTGCCCGGCATTGCCCCGGAAGTAGCGCAGCTGGTGGTGTTGCAGCGTACGCCCGCCTGGGTGGGCTTCCGCAACGATAAGCCCGTGTCTGCCCTGGGCCGCTGGCTAAACCGGCATTTTCCGCTCTGGCTCAGGGCCAAACGCGAGGCTGTGTACTGGCTGAACGAGACCATAGGGCTGGGCCTGGTGGGCAATGCCTATATGAACCGGCTGATTCGCTGGCTGGCCCTGCGCAAGCTGGCCAAAGAAGTGCACGACCCCCTTGTGCGGCAGCAGCTGACCCCTCAGTACACCATAGGCTGCAAGCGCATTCTTCGCTCCGATGACAATTATCCCACCTTTAACCGGCCCAATGTGCAACTGGTGACCGCTCCCATTGCCCGCTTTACCGGGCAGGGCATCCGCACAGCCGATGGTGCCGACTACCCCCTGGATGCGGTGATTTTTGCGACCGGCTTTGTGGCGGCCGACATTACCTTTTATACCCGGGTGCTGGGCCTGCAGGGGCGCAGCCTTACCGATGAATGGAAAGAGAAGGGAGCAGAGGCCTACCTGGGCACTACGGTAGCAGGTTACCCCAACATGGGCTTTTTGCTAGGCCCCAATACCGGCCTGGGGCACAATTCGGTGGTGCACATCATGGAATCTCAGATGACCTACCTGATGCAGTACCTTCAGCAGCTGGAGCAGGCAGCGCCCGGCAGTTACCTGGAGGTGCGGCAGGAGGTGCAGGCGGCCTACAACCGGCGCATACAGCAGCAGCTGCAGCATACGGTCTGGGCCTCGGGCTGCAAAAGCTGGTACCTGAACAAGGAAGGAAAAAACACCACCCTTTACCCCCGCCTGACGGTACACTACCGCCGGGAGAGCAGGCGGTTTGATCCGGCAGCCTACCGGCTACACCAGCCCGTTGCGCAGCCACAACCCCCCTCATCCATCACAGCTTAAGCCCCTCCCGTATGCGCCTGATCTTTATACCCGGTTTTGGCGAAGAAGCTCCCATCTTCGATCAGCTGCTACCTGCCCTGCCAGGTCCAAAAGTACTGGTAGATAACTGGGCGCTGGTAGGCGACTACCCAAGGCCGGCGCTTACGGCAGCTGCCTATGCCCGGGAGCTCGCCGAGCGGTTTGGGATTGGGGAAGAGGATGTGGTGATAGGCCACTCCATGGGCGGCTGGATTGGCCTGCACCTGAAGCAGCAAACCGGCTGCGGCCTTGTGCAGATTGCCTCCTGGACCGATCCGGCTAAGGTGGTGCGCCCCATCAAAAGCCGGCGGATGGTCTACTGGCTGGCAAAAAAGGGCATGTACCTAAACAGGCTGGTGCTAGGGGTGCTGGTCTGGCGGTACTACCGCAACAGCCCCTCCCGGCCGGTATTCAGCCAGGTATTTATGCGCCTGTGCAGGGGCAATCGGGATACGGTGGTAAATGAATTGCGGATGATTCTTAGCCCCTTGCCGGCGCCGCCAGGGGTACAGCCCGATCTGCGCATTCATGCCCGGGCCGATTCGCTGGTTCGCTTTCCGGATGAGGCCTGCTGTGAGGTGCCCGGCGATCATTTTACGCTCTGCACCCATCCCGATCGGGTACTAGCTCCCATTCTGGCATTGTTGCAGGAGCGGCGGCAGGGCAGGCGCCGGGCTCAGGGCTGAAGCAGCTTTTGCATGCACACACTGTTGGTTACCCCGGCATACTGTCCATAGTTGGGGATAAGCTGCCAGCCGCTGTGCCGGTACAGGGCAATGGCTTCGGGCTGGGCCTGGCCCGTTTCCAGGATCAGCTGCCGGTAGCCGAGTTCCTGCGCCCAGCGTTCCAGCTCGCTCAGCAGCCCCCGGGCAATGCCCTGCCGCCGGTACTCGGGCCGCACGTACATGCGTTTCAGTTCCAGCGTTTGCTCATCATAGGCCTTTAGCGCCCCGCAGCCCACGGGAGTATCACCCTGGTACGCCAGCAGCGCATGCCGAATGTTCGCTATGGAATTGAATTGGTTGTAAAAGGCGTGGTCGTCACCATCGCGGAGCTTCAGGTCGGCATCCAGCAGCCGTACCAGGGCTACAAAATCGGAATGGCTGGAGGTGGTGCGCAGGTAGTGGAGCATGGCTGCGCTAAGGTGCCTATTTTTTTGCGGAAAGTCCAGTCTGCCGGCCCACCGGCTTAGAGCAGGTCCAGCCCACGGTTGCTGTAATAGGCCACAGCGGCCATAAACAGGCTGGAGATCACCAGGCCGGTACTAATGGAGATAAAGGCTTTTTTGCGGTCCAGCTTCAGCACATGGGCGGCAATAGTGCCCAGGTAAGCGCCGGTGCCCGGCAGGGGTACCATCACAAATACCATCAGCCCCCAGAAGCCCCATTTCTGGTTATGCACCCCTACAGCGCGCTTGGCCCTCCGGCATAGCTGCACTACCCCTTTGCGGTAAAAGCGGATGTGCCAGAACTTGTGGCTGAATTTATCGATGATCCAGCTGAAAAGGGGAAAAACCAGAATGTTGGCCGTAAGGCCTACGGCAAAAGCGAGCAGGATGTGTACATCATTAAAAATGGCATATGGTATTCCGGAACGGGCTTCACCAAAGGGAGATATGCTCAGCAAAAATGTGTAAACCAGTTCATCTAACAGTGGAAACATATACAGATGTAAAGCAAGTAAGGGTTAGTGATTGATAGTACTGGGAACAGGTATAGTAAACGAATTAATTCCAAAAATAGATAAAAAATCAGTTCGCATTTCAGGAATAAATTTTCAGAAGAAAAAATAAAACAATATGCATTGCCGGCAGCCCAGCCATGGCAAGGCCCTTTTTTATGAAACAGGGGGCGTCAGGAGGTTGTAAGCTGCTTTTACAACTTCTTGCAGCCAGCCTGAGGCTGAGTACTTGATCCAGAAGCGCCGGCAGCAGCCAGTTCACTTATCAACCGTAAGCCGTATGCCCAGAAAAGCGCGCATGCCCTGATTAGGCGCCCACATGTAGGTAGGGTCAAAGGTAAGGGCGTAGGGATTCTCGGAAGTGGCCTGGGGCTGGCCGGCGGCATCAAACTGCACCTGCTTATCAAAGGGGTCGTGGGCCCGTGCAATCAAAAAAGGAGTGCCCCGGCTGGGGGTCCAGTTCAGCAGGTTTTTGATGCCCCCGTACACCTCCAGCCGCCTGAGCCCCTTGTAGGTAAGCTGAATGTTCTGCAGGCTCCACCAGGGGGAGGTGGCGGGGCGCGGATCAAGGGGGCCTAGCAGCGGAAGGCGCATGGGGCTGTAGAGGGTGCCCGTATAATCCAGGCTCAGCTGCAGCCGGCGCAGGGGGTAGCTTACCGCCCAGTTGCCCGAAAAGCGCTCGGTAAGCAACTGCCGCTGCCGCCTGCCCCCTTCTACAGTTACCACATCCAGCAGGGTAGCGCCTGCCAGCAGCTTAAGGCCGCTCTTGAAATCGGCATCAATATCCAGGCTCAGGCCACGGCTAAGGCCGTGGCCCTGCAGGTTGCTGTAGATGATTTTGCCGGGGTCGGTCTCATAATCGGGCAGAATGCGGTTGCTGAAGTAGGTATAAAAGGCTGTAGCCTCCAGGCTCAGAAACAGGCTGCTGGTGGTCAGCAGCCTGTGGGTATAATTGAGGTTGGTGTTAATGGAGCGTTCCGGCGCCAGGCTGGTCGGTACTTCTATTTCCCGGGCGCCGGTAAGGGCCGCATGATCTTCAGTAAAGAGGTTCACTACCCGAAAGCCGGTGCCGGCATTCAGGCGAAGCAGGCGGTCTTCTCCCGCTTTCCATTTGTAGGCCAGGCGGGGGGTGTAGATGCTGCCATGGCGGGCGTGGTAGTCATAGCGAAGGCCCGTTAGCAGCTGATGGCGGGGGTGCAGCTGCCACTCCTGCTGCACAAACAGGCCGGGCAGCCAGGTATTGTCGGGCTGGTTGAGCGGCCGGGCGGCATCCGGGCTGGCGGTGGCAGGGGTATTGTCATCATAAAAGGTATGGCGCAGGGCCAGGCCGGTAAGCAGTGTGTGCCGGCCCAGGGGTTTGTCCCAGCTAAGCTGCGCAAAGGCAATATTTTGCCGGGCCAGAAAAGGTACGGTACCGTAGACCGAGTTTTGCCGGTGCTGGTTGTAAGAGAAGCGCAGCAGTACCTGCTCGGGCAGGGGCAGCTGGTAGGCCCCGATCAGCTCCCAGCGGCTGGTGTAGATGCTCTCACCATAGAGGCTGCCGCCGCCGCGGTAGGCAGGGGTCCAGCGCATATCGCCTCCCCAGCGGTCTTCGTAGAGGTAGCGTCCGGCCAGGGAAAAGAGGCGATCGCTGCGGCGTCGGAAGTGCCATTTCTGAAACAGGGAGATGCGCTGCTGCAGGGTTACGTCCGTAAAGCCATCGGCATTTTTGTCCAAGGGGGTGCGGTAATGGTAATAGCTGAGGCCGTTTAAGACTGTTGCCTTCTGCCCCGCCTGCAGCTTCAGGCCCAGATCGGCCGAATGCTCCAGCCAGCTGCTGGTAAATACATCGGCGCTGAGCAGGGGTGCCTGTTGCGGATCTTTGGTGATGATGTTGATCAGCCCCCCGATGGCCTCGCTGCCGTAGAGCGAGGCGGCCGGCCCCTTGACTACTTCTACCCGCTCAATGAGGGCATTGGGAATACCCGACAGGCCGTAGACCGAGGCCAGGCTGCTGACAATGGGCATGCCGTCTAGGAGCACCATGGTATAGGGCCCTTCCAGCCCGTTAATGTGAATGTCGCCCGTATTGCAGACGTTGCAGTTGAGCTGCGGGCGCACGCCATTTACCTGCTGCAGGGCTTCAAATACCGTAGGGGTGGGGTTTTTTCGGAAAAAGGAGGGATTGTACACCTCTACAGGTACAGGACTGTCCAACCGGTTCACCTCCCGCAGGGTGCCCGTTACCACCACCTCCTGCAGGGCTTCCCGGGCCGAGGGCTGCAGTTCCACATCCAGCTGCAGCTGCTGGCCCGCCTGCAGGCGTATGCTTCTCTGTACCCCCTCATAGCCCACCAGCGACACCTGCAGCTGGTAGCTGCCCGCCGGGATGCCCTCAATGCGGTAGCGTCCGTCGGCATCGGTATAGGTTCCCCAGGGGCTGCCGGGAATGCCCACACTGGCAAATTCCAGCGGGCCGCTCTCGGCTCGGACGCTGCCATACAGAACGGCTGTCTGCGCGGCAGCCAAATGGACCAGCAAGAGCAGCGAACAAAGTGTGAAAAGCAGCTTCTTCATCATCTCTAAAAAATAAAGTTCATGAAGCAAAAGTATATAAGTTAGAGTAATCTAACTATTAAAATGTAGGAAAGTTTGTAACTTGCTGCTAATGCTGTCTTATACCGAAGAAAATTATTTAAAGGCCCTGCTGCAGCTTACCCTGGAGGAGGGCAGGGAAGAGGCCGGCACCAACGAGCTGGCGGCTTACCTGGGGGTAAAGCCTGCTACGGCCACGGCCATGCTTAAAAAGCTGCGGGAGAAGGAGCTGATCGAGTACGAGCGCTACGGCAAGATCACCCTACGCCCGGCCGGCCGCAAGAGTGCCCTGGAGGTGCTGCGGAAGCACCGCCTGTGGGAAACCTTCTTGTACGAGAAAATGGAATTTACCTGGGATGAGGTGCATGAGGTAGCCGAGCAGCTGGAGCACATCCAGAGCTCCAAGCTGGTGAACAAGCTCGATAAGTTCCTGGGTTATCCCAAGTTCGACCCGCACGGCGACCCCATCCCCACGGCCGAGGGGGAGCTCAAGGCCATTCCCCGAAAAACGCTCTCGCAGATTGAGGTGGGGGAGAGCTGTGTGATGGTGGCGGTAAGGGACAATTCGGCTCCTTTTCTGCAGTATGTGGTACAGCTGGGCCTGGGCATCAACAACAAGATCAAGGTACTGGCCCGCCAGCCCTACGATGCCCAGCTGGAAATTGAGGTAAACGGCCAAAAATCCACCGTTAGTCAGAAGTTTGCCGAGAATATTTTTGTGGTGTGAGGGGGTAAGACAGAGGTGTTTGGCGGGTAGCACATACTGCATCAGGAGTTGTTGGTGAAAACACCAACAACGGGCGAAGGTGATGATAAAGACTCGTGCCACGAATCCCCCGTGGCACGAGTATGAGCACTTAAGCCTAGGGTACCAGCAAGATTGTTAGTGAAAATGCTGGCTACAGGCGGACTGATTGGAAAATAACTACTGTTACCTCCTGTCCGGTCCAACTACCTCACGACACCAATGCCCACTACCCAATCCAACTGTTGGTGTTTTCACCAACAGTACTATCGGCTGTTACTCTTTTTGAAAAAGTAGGATTGCTACTGTGTTACTCCCCAAACGCCCCCGCCGCCCCGGGGAATACCACCGGGCTCTCATACCCATCTTTGCTTACCGCACTTACACCAAAGAAGTAGTTGTCGATGATCACATTCTCCAGGGTGTGCTTGTCCACATTGCCCACAAACTTGCTGTACTCCCATACGGGCGAGGTGGTGTAGCGCCAGTAAAGCTTGTAGCCGGCAATGGAGCTGGCCGCAGCGCCACTGGGCTTGGTCCAGCTAAGGGTGGTGCTGGCTTGCACGGCGCCGGCAATCTTAACCCCGGCCGGTGGGGCAGGGGCTGAGGCCATGGCCGCCATGGTGACGGCATTAAGGCCCGTTACCTTGGCGGCGTAGGGAAAGTTTACCCCCTCGATCACATCGCCATACTGGATGCCGCCTTCGGTGCGCAGGTCCTGGTGCTGGCGGTTGTAGTTCTCAAAGGCTTCCATCAGGCGCACACCGGGGTAGCCCTGCTCGTTGAAGGGACGGTGGTGGCCCCCACGGCCAAAGCGGTCCAGGCGATAGACCATCATCACGTCCAGGTTGGGAAAGTACTGGTCGGCCAGCACATCGATGTAGCGGCCAATGTTGCGGGAGGGGGAATCGACCTCACCACCCGTAAAGCGGCGCTGGCGGGCTTCCTGCGGGGTTTCGGTATCGCGGGTGCCTTCGGAAAACACGCGCACCACGGTATTGTTGATCACCCCGTTGATGCCTTCGATGTTGCCGATCATGTCGTTGTTCAGGACAGCCTTTATTTTCCAGTCCTGCTTTTTGGCCCACTTGGCCAGGATCTCTCCCCCGAACAGTCCCTGCTCTTCGCCCGAGAGGGCGGCATATACAATGGTACCCGGAAACTTGTACTTGCTCAGCACCCGGGCGGCCTCCAGGGCGCCGGCTACCCCGCTGGCATTGTCGTTGGCGCCGGGTGAGTCGGCCGTGGCGTTCATGACATCGGTTACACGGGAGTCGATATCGCCGGCCATCATCACCACCCGCTTGGGGTCCTGGGTGCCGCGCTGGATGGCAATTACATTAACAATCTTCACCACGCCGGGTATGCGGTTGCGGTTCTGGATGGTATCGCTCACATAGCGCACCTCCAGGCAGCCGCCACATTCTTTGGAGATGCGCTCAATCTCAGCCTTGATCCAGCGGCGGGCGGCCCCTATGCCGCGGGTGTTGGATACGGTGTCGGACAGGGTATGGCGGGTGCCAAAGCTCACCAGGGTGCGGATGTCTTTTTCGATGCGCTCAGGACGGGGGGCATCGGCAATTTCCTGAAGTCGCTGCTGGTAGGCCGGACCGGCCACCGGGCCGCCGGTGCTTTGCTGGGCCGCCAGGGGCTGCAGACCAAAAAGGGTTAAGGAGGAGAATAGAAGGGCTTTATAAAGATGCATAATGGGGTAGATTAAATGCTACAGCCTTAAATATAGGGATTCACAATAAAAAAACGCTACCGGGAGGGCAGCGTTCTTAAGTAGTTGGGCGGTAGCTAATGACTGGCGCAGTCAGGAAGATACTCATGGGGCAGGGGTGCTCAGCAGGCGGGGCAGCTGCTGCTGATAGGCCGGGCTGGCATGCAGGCTGTTGTGGTATTCGCCTTCTATGGGAATGAGGCTATCGCCGGGCTTCAGGTGCTGCTGCAGCCGCAGCGAAGAGGCATAGGGGATCACTTCATCCCGGGTGCCATGCACCAGGTATACCGGCGCCTCTACCCCCTGCAGGTACTGGTAGGTTGGCAGGGGGTATTTAAGCAGGAAGGGGGGTACTATAGGCATGGTGCGGCGCATCATGTCGGTAAGGCTGTAGTAGGGGGTGAGCAGCACCAGCAGGCGGGGCTTGTGCCGGGCTGCCAGCCAGGCAGCCGGGCCGCTGCCCAGCGAAATGCCCAGCACTACCGTATTCTCCTCCCGGTACTCCTGCAGCAGCTGCCGGTAGGCCGCCTGCACATCCTCCAGCAGCTGCTGCTGAGAGCGCAGGCTGCCCCCACTTTTGCCATAGCCCCGGTAATCCAGCAAAAATACATCATAGCCCAGCCGGGTATAGCTGGGCGCCACATCGCCCCAGGAAGCCAGTGAGCCGGCATTGCCATGCAGAAAAAAGACCAGCCGGCGCTGCCCTGCTGCAGCCTGTAGGCTATCGGCCCGGAACAGCAGGCCATGCAGCTGCATCCCACCGGCAGTGGGGATGTAGCGCTCTTCTACCCCAGCGCCGTAGCGAAAGCGGTAGTCCTGCGGCAGTTGCTGGGGAAAGAAGATAAAGTTCTCCTGCAGCAGGTAAAGCAGCAGGCAAAGCAGTGCATAAAGCAGGGCCAGGGTGCCCAGTATGCTGATCAGGACTTTCATGGGTAGAGGAGGTCAGCCCTTTTGGGTAAGGGGGTATGCATCGGTATGGTCGGCCAGGTCGGTCTGCAGAAAATCGGCCAGCAGGCCCAGTTTGCGGGTGATCTCCACCTTATGCTTGCTGCTGGCGATAAACACTTTTTTACCGTTGTCGAGCTTTACCCAGCCCCGGTATACGGTATTGCGGAAGGTAGAGGAATCGTTGGTGTGCGCCGTATAGATCTTCTGGCTTTCCTGCCCGCTGTTCACAAATACCTTTTCTACCCCCTGATAGGGGTGGGTGCTACCGGTTCTGATAAACAGATAGGAGGTATATTCCCGATAGGTGCCCCTGGCCCGGTCAAACAGCACCCCCTCATGGCTGGTAAAGACCACCCCGCTTACCAGCAGCATCACCAGGGAGGCCAGTGGATAGGTGGTAACCATAGCCAGGCCTGCCGGTAGCAGCAGGATACCTATAGCCAGAAAATGGAAGGGGAATACCCGATTGCCCCTGATATCCAGTTGGTCGCTTGCCTTGTTCATAGTGGCGGAGTTGTAGGTCCGAGCCTTGAGCCGTTAGAGGGGGTATGATAAGCAAAATCGGGCAGAAGTGCTCATTTTTTCAGGAAATCTGCAAAAGAGGTTTGCAGATAGCTCCGGGCGTAGGGGAGCTCGGCCTCGCTGGCGGCTCCCTGCTGCCCAATGAGTTTGCCGCCTATATTATCCCAGCTTAGCCAGCTGCTGTCGGTCACAAAGCCTACGCCATCCTTAAAAAAGTAGGGGGCAAAGGGGCGGCTGCCCGGAATAAACACATCCCGGCTCCAGGGAAATTCTTCGCTCTCCAGCTGCAGTTGGCCCAGCAGGCTGGCAATCAGGTCGGTTTGGGAGAGGGCATGGGGCCATATGGTTCCTTTTTCCTTCAGCGCCCCGCCCAGCCACAGCATGGGGATGTGAAATTTCTTTGGCTCATAGACCTGTGAGAGGCCCGGATCGGTATGGCCATGATCGGCCAGAATGATCAGCAGCGTGTTATCCCACCAGGGCTGCCGGCGGGCCTGGTCTACAAAAGCACCAAGTACACTATCGGTATAGTAGTGGGCGCTCAGAAACTTGCTTTCGGCCGATTTTCCCCCGAAACGGGGCGCTACGCCTGGGGGCAGGTCAAAGGGCTCGTGGCTGCTCAGGGTAAAAACCGTAGAAAAGAAAGGGGTGGGGGCCTGCTGCAGCTCATGGGCCATGCGCGCCAGCACAGTACCATCGGGGGCGCCCCATTTGCCGCTGCGCTCCTCTTTTGTAAAGTTGGTAATGCCAGTCACATGCTGCCACTGGCCAAAGCGCAGGTAATTGCGCAGGTTGGCAAAGGCCAGGTCGCCCCCGTAATAAAAGGAGGTGTGGTAGCCCTCCCGGCTGAGCCGCTGGCTAAGGTGGGGCAGTTTATGGGCTTTTTCCGGATGGTTGGTAATGGTGGGGATGGGCTGGGCAGGGTAGCCGCTCAGGATGGCCACCAGACCCTTGTCGCTGCGGTCGCCGCTGGCATACATGCGGCTAAAGAGCAGGCCCTGGCGGCTGAGCTCCGTAAAGCGGGGGGTAACTTCCTGTAGGCCGCCCAGAGGTTCGCTTACCTTGGCAGTAAGGCTCTCCCAGATGATCAGGATCACATTGGGCCGCTGCTGGTTCAGCAACACGAAAGAGGTGTCTGCTGCAGTGGGCAGGGGGCTGTACAGCTGCGCCACCAGGCTGTCGGCCTGGGCAGGAGCCTGGTACAGGTAGGGGTGTTTGTCGGCATCCAGCTGCTCGGTCAGGGCCTGTACCACATTCCAGGGCAGATTAAGAGCCGCCTGGTTGGCAAAGTGGTTGTTGGAGAAAAAGGCACGGCTCTGGTCTATGGGCTCCCGTTGCAGGCCGCCCCGCATGGGCAGCAGCAGGCCAAAGGTAGCCAGCACCAGCGGCAGCCGCCCGTGTTTGTGGGCCTGCAGGCGGGGCAGCAGGCCATGCAGCTGGTGGCGGTACAGCATGCTGAAAAACACATTGATAAGCACATTGAGCAGGATCAGCAGCAGCAGGGGTGATGAACCCACCGAGGCCATCATTTCTTTGGGCGTATTCACATAATTGAAAGGGCTGGCATCCATGCGAAAGCCCCAGATGGAGAACAGCTCCAGATCAGAGGTGCACAGCACGGTAACCACAAAGAGCGCCAGGGTGGTGTAGGCCATCAGGGCCCGGGCCAGCCAGGGCGTGTAGGGACGGTGGGCACTCAGGCTCAGCAATAAAAAGGGGATCAGGCTCAGGTAGGCACTGGTGCTCAGGTCCAGCGGAAGCCCATGCCAGAAAATACCCAGGATCTGGGTGGGGGTAAGCTCAGCTGCCAGTGCCTGATGATAGATCAGAAAAACCGCTTTGCTAAACAGAAAAAACACCAGCCAGAAGAAGAAATACCCCAGCAGATAAAAAAATCGTAGCGCCATGCCCGGCAAAAAATAAAGATATGTGCAGCAACTATACCTATACGGCTAATTTCGCTGAAAGCTGTGCCATCTCCAAAAAAAGGTATGAGGGGTACATTGGTTTGTGGAGCCTGATTTACCGGCTTGAAATACTTTTTTTCAAAGACAGCTTAAAAATTAGAGGTGCTTTTAAAAAATGATGCATGAATTTTCTACTTTTGGGTTATAAAATAACCCTGTTACAGAAAATTCATGAATTTACGCTTTCAGGCCATTGATCAGACGCTTAAGCGCAAGCCGGTGCCGGTAACCCTTCCTTCCGGTAAGATTTCAGAATACTTTGGGGTAAACGTATTCGACCGGCAAACCATGAGCTCCACCCTTTCGGGCGATATTTACCAGCAGGTAATGCGGACCATTGAAAAAGGGGAGAAAATGGAAGTACATGTGGCCGAAGCGGTGGCTTCTGCCATGAAATCCTGGGCCATAAGCAAGGGGGCCACCCATTACACCCACTGGTTTCAGCCCCTTACCGGCGCCACGGCCGAAAAGCACGATTCGTTCTTTGAGCCTACCGCCGACGGCCGCAGCATTGAGAAATTCAAGGGCTCTGCCCTGGTGCAGCAGGAGCCGGATGCTTCTTCGTTCCCCAGCGGCGGCATCCGCAATACCTTTGAGGCCCGCGGCTACACTGCCTGGGACCCTTCTTCGCCCGCCTTTATCATTGAGAACGGAAGCGGCAAAACCCTTTGCATCCCTACCGTATTTGTTTCCTATACCGGCGAGGCGCTAGATTACAAAGCCCCCCTGCTGAAAGCCCTGGCTTTTGTAGACCGCGCCGCCACGGCCATCTGCCAGGAGTATTTTGATAAAAATGTAACCCGCGTGCATGCCTCCCTGGGCATTGAGCAGGAGTATTTTCTGATTGACCGCGCCCTGTACCGCACCCGCCCCGACCTGGTGATGGGCGGCCGCACCGTATACGGCCATGCCCCGGCCAAAGGTCAGCAGCTGGAAGACCACTACTTTGGCTCCATTCCCACCCGGGTGCACAACTTTATGGTCGATTTTGAGGTGGAGGCGCACAAGCTGGGCATTCCCCTGCGTACCCGCCACAATGAGGTAGCCCCCCGTCAGTTTGAGTGCGCCCCCCAGTTTGAGGAGGCCAACCTGGCCATTGACCACAACCAGCTGCTCATGGACCTGATGGAGCGCGTGGCTGAGCGGCACGAGTTTAAGGTGCTGCTGCACGAAAAACCCTTTAAGGGAGTAAACGGCAGCGGCAAGCACAACAACTGGTCGCTGATCACCAATACTGGCAAAAACCTGCTGGCGCCTTCCTCAAAAGCCAAGGAAAACCTGCAGTTCCTGATCTTTTTTGTGAATACCGTAAAGGCCGTGCATACTTACAATGGCCTGATGCGCGCCTCCATCGCCTCGGCCAGCAACGACTACCGCCTGGGCGCCAATGAAGCCCCGCCGGCCATTATGTCGGTTTTCATCGGCTCGGAGCTGAGCAAGGTGCTGGATGAGCTGGAAGAGAATGCCACTATCGAGATCGAGAAGGGCGACAACATGTACATGAAGCTGGGCATCAACAAAATTCCGCCCATCCTGCGCGATAATACCGACCGCAACCGTACCTCACCCTTTGCCTTTACCGGCAACAAGTTTGAGTTCCGGGCAGTAGGCTCTTCGGCCAACAGCGCCTCGGCCAACATTGTGCTCAATACCATTGTGGCCAACCAGCTGGTGAAGTTCAAAGAAGAGGTAGATGGCCTTATGGCTAAAGGGGAGAAGAAGGAGCTGGCCATCTTAGGGGTGCTGCGCCGCTACATCCGCGAAAGCCGGGACATCCGCTTTGAGGGCAACGGCTACAGCGATGAGTGGAAAGAGGAAGCGGCACGCCGTGGTCTGGCCAACATCACCACCACCCCCGAGGCGCTGGATGAGTACCTGAGCGAGCAGGCGCTGGAGCTCTTTACCAAAAACGGCATCTTTACTGAGGTGGAGCTGCATGCCCGCCACGAGATTCAGCTGGAGGCCTATGTGCGCAAGGTGCAGATCGAAAGCCGCATTATGGGCGATCTGGCCCAAAACCACATCATACCCGCTGCGCTGCGCTACCAGGGCGAGCTGCTGGATGGCCTCATGAGCATGAAAAACATGGGCATGGAGGTAGAGGGGACCGTAGGTTACGAGACTGTAGAAGACATGACCCGCCACCTGAAGGAGGTAAAGAAATGGGTGTATGAGATGATTGAGGCCCGCAAGCGCGCCAATAAAATGGACGATACGCGGGAGATGGCCCTGGCCTACAAAGATATCAAGGCCACCTACTTTGATAAGATCCGCTACCACGTAGACAAGCTGGAGTTCCTGGTAGACGATACCTACTGGCCGCTGGCCAAATACCGGGAGCTGCTGTTCTCTTAAGCACGTAACGTTCGATACGCTATACCAAAAACCTGTCTCCAGCTTGGGGACAGGTTTTTTGGCATTAAATAGTGGTGAATGAGGCGCTAGTGCAGCAGTCGGGAAAGCTGCCGAAGGGTATCCAGGGAAAAGGAGGGTAGCTGCTGGTACTGCGCCAGGGGGAGCTGGCGGCTGAGCTTAAAGAAAGGCTTCCGGGCCAGGGGCAACAGCCCATTCTCTTGCTGCAGCTGCTGCAGGGGCAGGTAATTATCGGGCCGGAAGTGGTACTCCCACGGACTTGTATGTACACACACCCACCAGTTTTTGGCCTGCAGCCGGGGCAGGCGCTTCCGGAGTGCAGCCTGGTAGTGCTGCCAGTAGTGGCCGGCCAGGTGTAGGCTGGCGCTGATTTCATGGCCCCAGCGGATCATGATCCGGTAGGCAAAGACCCCATCAGGCTTAAAGATGCGGGGGTAGTCCAGTACCAGGTAGGGGAGCAGCTCGTAGTTTTCGCCCCGGCTTATTTTGGGGGGCTGCTGCCAGACCGCAGCCGGCAAGCCCAGGCTGGCCTGCTGTTGCTGCAGGAGCCGCTGGCTTTGTTCCAGCTGCTGCCGCAGGCTCAGCAGGATGCGGTGCTTGGCCGTCAGAAAGTCCTGATCGGCCAGGTAGCGGAGCTCCTGTTCGCTAAGGGGGCTGGGCGCAGGCACAGAGGGGGACTTAGTGCTTGTCGGGACGCTGGATCACCTTGATCACCAGCTCATGTACATCTCCATCCTTGTCGGTTACATGCAGGGTTACCATGGGGTTGTCGATCTGGAAATGCTCTACCGAATCGATGATCTTCAGCTCCTCGCCCATCTGTTTCTGGATCTGGTCGGTACAGGCTAATATGGCTTTGGCCAGCTTTACTTCAAATACACTCGGGTTATAATTTTCTGTTTTCATAGTCGGCTTGTCTGCTTTGGAAAAATGGGTTGAAAGGGGGGTTAGAAGCGAATAAGCGCCGAGGCCCAGGTAAAGCCGCTGCCAAAAGCGGCCAGGCACACCAGGCTGTCGGGTTTCAGGCGGCCCTCCAGCTTGGCCTCGCTCAGGGCAATGGGAATAGAGGCCGCCGTGGTATTGCCATAGCGCATAATGTTGTTGTAGACCTGGTCATCGCGCAGCTGAAACTGCTCCTTCAGGTAATTGCTGATGCGCAGGTTCGCCTGATGGGGTACCAGCAGGTCCAGATCATCAATGCTGCGGCCGTTGGCGTGCAGCGCCTCCAGCACGACTTCATGAAAGCGCACCACGGCATGTTTGAATACGGCATTGCCGTTCATGTGGGCGCGGATGGAGGCCCCCTTCATCTGCTCAGGGTCCACCCGCTCCTCGGGCCGGCGGCTGCTGCCAGGGTCTTTTATGTAGAGCTCTTCGGCAAAGCGGCCATCGGCATGCAGGTGCGTGCTCAAAATACCCCGGCCTTTTTCGTTAGAGGCCTGCAGCACGGCGGCGCCGGCGCCATCGCCAAAGATCACCGAAACATTGCGGCCGCGGTCGTTGAGCTCCATCAGGCTGCTCTGGATCTCGGCCCCCACCACCAGAATGGTCTTGTACATGCCGGTTTTGATGAACTGATCGGCCACCGACAGCGCATAGATAAAGCCGCTACAGGCATTGCGCAGGTCCAGTGCGCCAATGCCTTCAAGCCCCAGCTCCCGCTGCATGAGCACGCCCGAGCCCGGAAAGAAGTAGTCGGGCGTAATGGTGGCAAAGACAATGAAGTCCACATCCTTTTCCTGCAGGCCGGCCTGTTTGAGGGCCATGCGGCTGGCTTTGGCCGACATGTTGGCCACGGTATCGGTCTCGGGATTGAAAAAGCGGCGTTCCTTAATACCGGTCCGCTCCTGTATCCAGGCATCGGTGGTATTCATCAGCTTCTCCAGATCAGAATTCTTTACTACCTGCTCCGGTACATAATGGCCAAGGCCGGTAAGGATGGAATGGTACATAGGATTGAACAGATTTGGCTCCTAATATTAACGAATTTTTAACACACAAGGGTTTTGAGCAGCGCTTATTACTAAATTAATAAGGCAGCAGGGCGCCGCTACTATGCGGGACAGCAGCAAAAGGGCCTGTTATTACAGACGCAAATCAGCCAAAAAGGGTATAATTTCCGAACTGGTCGGCCGCCGGAGCCGGCTGGATCAGGGAGGGAGCGTCCGTAGCCGGACTGTTTACCTGGGAGGAAACGGTATAAAAGCGGGTCTTGGAGGCGGGGTAGGGCTGGAGCAACTTGCGGAGTTCTTCGGCAGAGGCATCGGGCTTAAGCCATTCCCGCTCGCTGTCCCGCCGCAGGATCACCGGCATGCGGCTGTGCAGCGACTCCAGCGATTTGTTGGCTTCGGTGGTGATAATGGTAAAGGTGTGCACCATCTGTCCCTCATCATCTTCGTACTCTTCCCACAAGCCGGCAAAGGCAAAAAGCTCTTCGTTGAGGAGCGTAATGCGGTAGGGCACCTTGCTTTTCTTGCCCAGGGGTTTCCACTCGTAAAAGCCATCGGCGGGAATCAGGCAGCGGCGGCGCTGCAGTGCATTGCGGAAGGAGGCTTTTTCTTCAAGCGTTTCGGCCCGGGCGTTGATGAGCTTATGGCTTACGGCCTTGTCTTTGCTCCAGGCCGGTACCAGGCCCCAGTGAAACCAGGAGAGGCCCTGCGGGGCATCAGCCGTAATAACGGGCATCAGCTGGGTAGGCGCGGCATTGTAGCGGGGCTGGTAGGCCTTGCCCACCTCCACGCCAAAACGTTCCGAAACTTCCTTTGCTGATTTCACAAGTGTATAGCGCCCGCACATATAGGTATGTTTTAAGCAAAGGTAGAGAGTTTACCCCCCTTACCCAAAATATCCAAAACATTAACAATGGCTGCCGGTTTAAAAAAAATATCCAGAAGATGTGCTGTTTAGCAGAATAAGCGGAGGGAGCAGGGCTTGGTAGCGGCAGTTCTTCAAGCCTAAGGAACCACTCATTTTACATAAGCTTATTGATAATGATTAAACCAAGCACCCTTCTTCTGCTTGCCACATTGCTTTTTATGCTGGCTTGTACCGATGACGCCAGTGATCCGGCCAGGGCCGAACCTCCTACCAATGAAGTACTCAAACAGGGCATCACGATCGATGGTCTGGGGGGTACTGAAAATTCCATGGCTGTAGGGACCCTACGCGTTCATCTTGCCGAACAGGTGCTTGAGGGAGTTACAGAAATCAGCCTGTTGCTCAACAATGAAGAAGTAGCCCGTACAACCTCAGCTCCGTTTTCTCTGGAAAGTATGAATACACGGGAGCTGGAAGATGGCGCCTACACCCTGCGGGTGCTGGTAACCTATGCCGATGGTACCCAACGGGAGGCTACGTATGCCATTGAGGTGTCTAACGTGCTGCTAAGCCTGAACAATAACCTGTTCGATCTGCATGCTGGCTATGCCGATACCTATGGCGAGCGACTGGCAATTATCAGGAGATCAGAACGATCTTTTTCTGTTTACGTATGCTGGTATTCCAAGAGGAATGCAATGGAGCAATACCCTGGGGGCAGAAGCAGGGCAATATCAAGATACGTACCAGTCCTATTTTGTAAACTTTACCGTAACCTGCGAAGCTGCCTGCCCCACCCAAGGCGAAATGTTTATCTCAAGCGATACCTGGATACCCGAAGTGTTTCCGCTTTCGACAACTAGCTGGCCCCTTCAATCAAGTATAGGCATGCATCATATAGACCCCTATTTGCTAGGAAGGTTAGAGCAGGGTGGGGATGAAGTGCGCTGGGGGTATGTACATGTTCCAGGGTTAGATCAGGATCCTAAGCGTACCTTTAGTCTGTCTGATTTTCAGCAGAATACCGCTCAGCGTCAGTGGTTGTCGGAGAATGCCTTTAGCGCAGAAATGTTTCTTAAAATTGGTGAGAATCAGCGCTCGCCGACACTGTTCTCCCGCGACTACATGCAGGACTCGCCAGAGGAGCGAATTTCGTATCTGCTGCCTGCTGCCACAGATATTGCTGCTTTTATGCTGGAAGCAAACTGGGATGCAGGCAAAACCAATAGCTTTGGCATGGGAGCCTACACAGGACTCAGTATCTTCAATCAGGCAGTAAGTTCTCCAAAGCCAGTCTCGGTGTTGGAATTGCATGACAATGCCTACCGAACACTTGACTATACCCTAGCCAATGAGGAACAGGCTACAGTGGTTCTCTCTGCCTGGTATGATCATAGTGCGGGAGAGGTCTATCGGGAATTTTAACATATTGAACTGGCGGGAGCTCACTTTAAGCCTGTAAAGCTTGATCAGATTTTTGAAGGCGCCGATCCTGCCACATTAGAAAGCGTAATGCTAGATGATATCAATCTGTACTATCTTCCAGGCATGACCCAGCAGGAATACCTTGAATTGCAAAAAAACAGAGCATTTCCTGTATTCTTAGATCCATTTTTTCATAACATCAATGAGATACGCTGGTACAATCAGTCTCTATATCACATAGCTAATGAGGGGGGGCGCCAGATAATAGGTGGCAAAAAACGGCTGCTGGGGCTGCGGCATAGCCCGGGCCGCTGATGCCTGCCATGGACGGCTGGATGCTGCATGCCTATGGTTTAGGTTGAATGTTGCTTTTGATGGAGACCAGCAGAGGCAGAGGTAGTCCCAGCTGTTCTGGGTAGTGAGCCCGGCTTACTCCTCCAGCACAAACTGCAGCGCCCGGGCTTCGGAATAGTAGCGCCCACCCCCTTGCGAAAAGCCCACATGTCCTCCCTGCGCCGGTGCTTCAAAGCGTACATAGGGATGATCCTTCAGCATTTCCTGCGGATAGCATTCCGGTGAGAGAAAGGGGTCGTTCTGGGCATTGACGATAAGGGTAGGAATACGGATTTGCTCCACAAACTTAATGGCACTGCACTGTGCGTAATAATCGGCCGCATCCTTAAAGCCATGCAGCGGGGCGGTGTAACGGTCGTCAAATTCCCAGAGGGTGCGGATCTGGGGCAGATGCGCCAGGTCCAGGCTGCCGGGCTGCAGCCGGGCCTTTCCCTCCAGCTTGCGGCGCAGGTTGCGCAAAAAGCGCTTTTCATAGACCCGGTTCTGGCGGCGGCCCAGCTGGCTGCTGCTGCTGGCCAGGTCCAGGGGTACGGAAAAAACCACTGCTTTCCAGATCTCATTTGGTACCTGCTCACCCCGCTCGCCCAGGTACTTTAGGGTAAGGTTGCCGCCCAGGCTAAAGCCCGAGAGGATAATTCGGTTGTAGACCCCCTGCTGCAATACATGCTGCACTACCTGCTCCAGGTCCTGGGTGGCGCCGCTGTGGTAGAAGTGGGGCAGCTTGTTGATCTCGCCGCTGCAACCCCGGTAATTCCAAGCCAGGGCATGCAGGCCCCGCTGCACAAAGGCCCGGGCCATGCCCTTCACATAGGCCCGCCGGCTGTCGCCCTCCAGCCCGTGGCTGATGATCAGCAGTGTATCACTGGCAGCCTGCGGGCGGATCCAGTCCAGGTCCAGAAAATCGCCATCGGGTGTGGCGATGCGCTCCCGCTGGTAGGGCAGGTGGGGCACCCGGCGAAAGAGCGAGGGCACAATGGTCTGAAAATGGCCGTTAGGCAGGTACCAGGGGGCTTTGTAGGGATGCATGCAGGTAGAACGTTTGCGGCAAACTTAGTACATCGGTGCCATAAAAAAAGGTTCCTTCCGGCCGGCATCCTCAAACAAAAGCAGGGTGGCCGAATTTACCATTATGCCGGGGGCCTTTTTGGGTAATAAACGAAAAAGGCTTTATTTTACAGCACCATTTGAGGATGGCGACCTAATCATTTTTGTAAGTAGACTATGGCAGAAGTAATCCGCATGCCCAAGATGAGCGACACCATGGAAGAAGGGGTGATCGCCTCCTGGCAGGTTAAGGTAGGAGATACGATTAAAGCTGGTGATGTACTGGCCGAAGTAGAGACCGACAAGGCAACCATGGAACTGGAATCGTACCAGGACGGTACCCTCTTGCACATAGGGGTACAGGTAGGTGATGCGGTGCCGGTAAATGCCATTATAGCCGTTATCGGCAATAAAGGAGAAGATATCAGCGGACTGCTGAAGGAAGATAAAGGCGGAAACGGGCAGCAGCAGGAAGCCCCTGCCAAAGCCCAGGCCGATGCCGCCCCCCAGGCAAAGCAGGAAGAAAAGAAAGCCACCGCTCCGGCTGCCGATGTATCCAGCATCAAGGCCACCGTAGTGCGCATGCCCAAAATGAGCGATACCATGCAGGAGGGCGTAATTGCCGCCTGGCATAAAAAAGTGGGCGATTCGGTAAAAAGCGGCGATCTGCTGGCCGAAGTTGAGACCGATAAGGCCACCATGGAACTGGAGTCGTATGAAGACGGCACCCTTTTGTATATAGGCGTAGAGGAAGGCAATAGTGTGGCCATTGATGGGGTGATTGCCATCATAGGCGAAAAAGGCGCCGACTACAAAGCCCTGCTGCAGGCCGAAGAAGCCGACGCAGGAGAAAGTGAGCAGGCGCCAGCCCAGAAAGAAGCCTCTGCATCTGCCGATGCGGCTCCCAAAGCCACGGCTGCACCAGCCTCCGACGGACAGCAGCAAAAAGAGCAGGCACCTGCTGCCGATGATGACAGCCGCATAAAAGCCTCCCCTCTGGCCCGCAAAATGGCCAAGGAGAAAGGCTATACTCTTAGCCAGATAAAGGGCTCAGGCCCTGAAGGCCGCATTGTAAAGGCTGATGTAGAGAACTTTACCCCAGGCGCCGCTGCGCCTCAGGCCCAACAGGCTCCCGCAGCAGAGGGTCAGCAACAGCAGGCCCTGCAATTGCCACAGGTGGTGGGCGAAGAGCGCTTCGAAGACCGCAAGGTGTCCCAAATGCGCAAAACCATTGCCAAGCGCCTGGCCGAAAGCAAGTTTACCGCCCCGCACTTCTACCTGACCATGGCCATCGACATGGATAAGGCCATCAGTGCCCGCGAAAGCCTCAACCAGATCTCACCGGTCAAGATCTCCTACAACGATATGGTGATCAAAGCCGCCGCCCTGGCCCTGCGCAAGCATCCGGCCGTAAATGTAAGCTGGCTGGGCGATACCATGCGCTACAACCAGCACATCAACATCGGGGTGGCCGTGGCTGTGCCCGAAGGCCTGCTGGTGCCCGTAGTTCGCTTTGCCGACAACAAGACCCTCAGCCACATTTCGGCCGAGGTAAAAGACCTGGGCGCCAAAGCCAAAAACAAGCAGCTGCAGCCCAAAGACTGGGAGGGAAGCACCTTTACCATCTCCAATCTGGGCATGTTCGGCATCGATGAGTTTACCGCCATTATCAACCCGCCCGATGCCTGCATCATGGCCGTAGGGGGCATCAGCCAGGTGCCCGTAGTGAAAAACGGCGCTATTGTGCCGGGCAATGTGATGAAGGTAACCCTGAGCTGCGATCACCGGGCCGTAGATGGCGCCGTTGGCGCTGCCTTCCTGCAGACCTTCAAGGAATTGCTGGAAGACCCCATCAGAATGTTGGTATAGGTATCGGGTAGGAGGTATGGGGTATGAGCTTCGTTGCTGGAAATCTCCCTCAACTGTTGGCTACGCCAAGACCCCATACCCCATACCTCATAGCCCATACCCAAACACTTTTTTCACATGAGTTTACCAAAAATAAAGAGCACTACTGTTTGTGCCATTAAACATAACGGCAAGGTAGCCATAGGCGCCGACGGACAGGCCACCATGGGCAATACCGTAGCCAAGGGCAATGTAAAGAAAATACGCAGCCTGCAGGGGGGCAAGATCCTGGTAGGCTTTGCCGGCTCTACGGCCGATGCCTTTTCGCTGCTGGAGAAGTTTGATGAGAAGCTCAACAGCTATGGCGGCAACCTGAAACGGGCAGCCATTGAGCTGGCCAAAGACTGGCGCACCGACCGCTACCTGCGCAAGCTGGAAGCCATGATGATTGCCTGCGATAAGGACGAGGTGCTCATCATCAGCGGTACCGGCGATGTGCTGGAGCCCGAAAATGGCATTGCCACCATCGGCTCGGGCAGCATGTTTGCCAATGCCGCCGCCATTGCCCTGAAGAAGCATGCCGGCGACAAGCTCACCGCCCGCCAGATGGTAGAAGAATCGCTGCACGTAGCCGCCGATATCTGCATCTACACCAACCACAACCTGGTGCTTGAGGAGATCGAGAGCTAACCAATCACCCAGGACAAGAAAGCCCGCTTTTCACCATGAGAAGCGGGCTTTTGTGTTGAATGGAGACGATAGGCATACTCAATGCTCACAGGCCCAGGCGGCTCGGTTTTATGGTCTGCCGGTAAGATTCCCCTAAAAGTGGTCTTCCATGACCAAAATACCTGTCAACGCTTAGAAATGCCTGAGCCGGCAGGCCGATATCTTTTCTTTTAACAGGCATTTCGCGTACTTAAGGGGCTGTATAGACCTGCTTTTTACGCAATGACTGCATTTGAACAATTGGGCTCGCTGGCGCTGGCCAGCCGGCTGAAATTATTAAGCGAACGCCTGGCGAAAGATGTGGCCGGCGTGTATCAGAGTCTGAACATCCCCTTTGAGCCACGCTGGTTTACCCTGTTCTGGACACTGAGCCGGCAGGAGCCCCTCACCATTACCGAACTAGCCCGGGAGCTTAGGCAGACCCATGCCGCCATTGTGCAGATCACCAACCTGCTGGAAAAAAAGGGGCTTCTTCAGAGTAAAAAGGATAAAAACGACGAGCGGCGCCGGCAGGTATCGCTTAGCCCCAAAGGCAAGCGCCTCTTTGAATCGGTAGAACCTGTGCTGGGCGCTATCCAGCAGGCCAACGATGAGCTGCTGCGCATGGCCGCTCCCGATTTTCTGGCCAGCCTGCAGGTGCTGGAGCAGGCGCTTGACCAGCGCAGCATGCAGCAGCGTATACAGGACCAGCTGCAGCTGGCCGATCAGGGGGTTGCCATCCGGGGCTATGACAGCAGCTACAGGCAGGCCTTCCGGGAGTTGAACAGGGCCTGCCTCCAAGAGCAGGCTGGCGCCCTGGAGCCAGCCGATGAACAACTGCTTCACCATCCCGAAGAAGAGATCCTGAACAAGGGAGGCATGCTCTTTTTTGCCCTCTACCAGCAGCAGGTGGTAGGCACTGCAGCCCTGTTAGCGGTACAGGAAGGGGAATTTCAGCTGGATTACCTGACCGTTGACAAAGCCTTTCGGCGCCGGGGAATCGGCAAAATGCTGCTGCAGCAGGTGCTTACCTTTGCCGGCAGCAGAGGCAGAAACGCTTGATCTCTACACCAGTCCTCTGCTGGTGGAGGGAATTAATTT
>NZ_AODQ01000058.1 GCF_000348925.1 Cesiribacter andamanensis AMV16
CTGGCAGCCATTGCCGCCCTTAAGCAGGCCAACCCTTCCATTGAGGGGGCACTGGGCAATATCCCCAATGTGAATGACGTAGCGTACTTTAATGTAGTAGCCTGGGACAACCTGGCCCTTAGCGCCGAACAGGCCGCTCAATTGAATGCAGGCTTCTCTGCACAGCTGGATGCTGGCATCAAGCAGCAGGTTGAAGCTGTGGTAGTGCGCGACATGATCATTCCGCAGGTAGCCCAGGGGGTTGTGTATCAGCAAGCCTTTGATGGCGCCAAAGCACAGGGCGCTACAGATGAGCAGGCCCAGCAGGCGGCAACCGCCTATGTAGCTTCTGCCGAAGGACAGGCCGCCATTCAGGGCCTGACGGGCAGCCTGAGAACATCCCAGGAACCAGCACAGGTTTATGCGATCGTTCAGCAGCAGTTAGCCTCCGATCCTGTACAGGCGCAGGTGAATGCTGCCGTGCAGCAGCAAATTACCCAGCTGAAAGCGGGCAAGCTGTATCCTGTATTTACGGAAGGACGCAATGGCTTTGTGGTAGCCAGCAACGATAGCCCAACAGGCATCAAGCAACTGGCTGCTGGTGAAAAAATCACCCTTACAGCTCTTTCAGCTGGCATTCTTACGGCTGAAGGCCTTGCTGGGTTAAATTATGTTATTCCTGACCGCTATGCACTGGATGCGTTTGAGCTACAGCGTATCCAGGCCGCTACAACTGCCTACAATACCATTATCGCTGAAATTGCTGCTGAGAATACCTTTGCCCTGGTAGATATCAATGGTATTCAGGCCAGACTTAACACATCAGGCATTAATGAAGGTGGCAGACAGTTTACTTCTGCTTTTATCACCGGTAACCTGTTTAGCCTTGATGGCGTGCATTCTACCCAGGCAGGCTATGCCCTGCTGGCCAAAGAATTCATCATGGCCATCAATAGCTACTATGGCGCCAAGCTTCCGCTGCCCGATGTAAGCCTATATCCTACCCTTCCGCTGCCCGCACCGGTGCAGTAAGGCATACCCTACAAATGGCCGGTTCATCCCCGGCCATTTTTCAAAATTAATCGATGTTGGAACATTATTTTTGAAAATAGTGTTGGACCTTATATCTGAAAAACTATACATTTGCATATCCAAACCAGAAAACATACTAACCCCCTTGCTATGAAATTAAACAAATCCCTACTGGCGCTGCTGTTTGCCGGTGCTGTATTTACCGCCTGCGATACCAAACCCAGCGGCACCGAAGCAGAAGTAGCTGAAGCACAGGAAGTAGCCGACATTCAGGGCGATGCTACCCTGCAGGTTGACAAAGCGGCCAGCCAGGTAGCCTGGATCGGCCTTAAGCCCGGTGGTCGCCACTATGGCACTTTTGGCATCCAGAATGGCGAACTGATTGTAGAAAATGGCAGCGTAGCCGGCGGATCTTTCACCATTGACCTGAACGATATCAATGTGCAGGACATGGAAGGTGAATACCGCGATAAACTGACCGGCCACCTGAAATCAGCCGATTTCTTTGATGTGCAGAACCACCCAACCGGCCAGTTTGTGATCACCTCGGTAAGTCCGCTGGAAGGCAGCAGCGCTGATGCAGCCCTTACCGAAGAATCCAGAAAAGAAGTAGACAATGCTGCCGATGCCTTTCTGCCTGAAGTACAGAACCCTACCCACCGGGTGAGCGGCAACCTGACGCTGCGCGACAAAACCCTGAACGTAACCTTCCCTGCCCGCATTGAAATGACCGATGCCGGACTGCAGGCGAAAGCCCGCTTTGTAATTGACCGTACCCAGTGGGGCATTACCTTCCGCGACGATACCAGCCCGGTTAACCGCGCCAAAGACGAGGTGATCTTCAACAACGTAGCCGTAGGCTTTAACCTGCAGGCAAAACAATAAGCTTTTTTCAGTTAGTTTAGCGTTAAGGGAAGTTCCAATTGGGACTTCCCTTTTTTTATCTTTGCCCCCATGCAGCAGGAGCACTTCCCCCTATCCCCAGGCCAACATGAGCCTTTTATCCAGCAGGCCCTGCAATGGGGGTATCAGGAAGCACCCTACCTGGCCTATTATGACCACTGCAATATTTCCTATCCCTTTGCCCCCTTTCCCCGCATGCTGGGCCTTGGGGCCCGCCCCCTGCCTGGCCTGGGAAACACCTCCTTTGAGCAGCTGCAGGCACACTGGCAGCAGCAGCCCGACTGGTACCTGGGGTATTTCTCCTACGAGCTTAAGAACGGCATCCACGGGCTTAGCAGCAACAATCCGGATCGGCTAGCGTTTCCGCACAGCAGCTTTTTTTCCCCTGATCACCTCCTGATCTTTGCCGAAGGGGGGGTCACCATCCGCAGCACCCACGCTCCCCGCAGGCTCTACCAGTCCATTACGCAAACCCCTCTAGCCCCCCTGGAGGCCTGCGCCCCCGCCCACCTGCAGCGGGACATGAGCAAGGGGGAGTATCTGAGCAAGGTAGCAGCCGTAAAGAACCATATCCTGGAAGGCGACTGCTATGAGCTGAACCTTTGCATGCAATTCTGGGACCCCTCCTATCAGGAAGACCCCCTGCGGCTCTTCCGGCAGCTAACAGCAGCCTCACCAGCCCCTTTTACCAGCTTTCAGCGCCATGGGGAGCATTTCCTGATCTCTGCCTCCCCGGAGCGATTTCTGCGCAAACAGGGAGATGCGCTGCTCTCCCAACCCATCAAGGGCACCATGCGCCGTGGGGCCACCCCAGAGCAGGACCAGGCCCTGCGCCGGCAGCTGACCGAAAGCGAAAAAGACCGGGCCGAAAACCTGATGATCGTAGACCTGGTGCGCAACGATCTGGCCCGCAGCAGTGCCTGGGGGTCGGTGGCCGTGCCGGAGCTTTTCGGCATTTACAGCTTCCGGCAGGTGCACCAAATGATCTCTTCCATCAGCAGCCGTTTACGTCCAGGCACCCCCTTTACGGAAGCTCTCAGGCTGGCCTTCCCCATGGGCAGCATGACGGGGGCCCCCAAGCGCATGGTTATGGAGCTGATTGACCGCTACGAAACCAGCCAGCGCGGCCTGTACAGCGGCGCCGCCGGATTTATTACCCCTCAGGGCGATTTTGACTTCAATGTAGTGATCCGCAGCCTGCTCTACAACCGGCAAAAAAAGGTGCTTTCCTTCTCAGTTGGCGGGGCCATTACCTGGGACTCAGATCCCGAACAGGAGTACCAGGAATGCCTGCTGAAAGCCAGCGCCATGCTGCAGATGCTGCATGCGCAAATCCGGGACGAATAAGCCTGCCAAATTGTCACAGTTTCTGGGAATTTCGTATATTTGCCCCCTGTTAGTAGCGAATAGAAAAGCCCCATATGAAGAACCTGGTTCAGGACATAGATCTGCTGCAGCCGGAGGCCCCCGGCACCGAAGAAAGCTGTGGCTATAAAGTTTCCGAAGAAGTAAATACCGGCAAGCGGCGCAAGCTTTACATTGAGAGCTATGGCTGCCAGATGAATTTCTCCGACTCCGAGATTGTCACTTCCATCATGCAGAAGGAAGGATTTGACACCACCAGCCAGCCCGAAGGGGCCGATATCATCTTTCTGAACACCTGCTCCATCCGGGAAAAGGCCGAGCAGACCGTGCGCAACCGCCTGACCCATTTCAATGGGCTCAAGCGTCAGAAACCCGAGCTGATGGTGGGCATCCTGGGCTGCATGGCCGAGCGCCTCAAGGAAAAGCTGCTGGAAGAAGAAAAGATCGTAGACCTGGTCGTGGGCCCCGATGCTTACCGCGATCTGCCCAATCTGATCTCTGAGGCCGATGCCGGCCAGAAGGGGGTAAACGTTTTCCTCTCCCGCGAAGAGACCTATGCCGACATCAGCCCGCTGCGCCTCAACTCCAATGGGGTAACGGCCTTTATCTCCATTATGCGGGGCTGTGACAACATGTGTTCTTTCTGCGTAGTGCCCTTTACCCGGGGCCGGGAGCGCAGCCGCGATCCTCATTCCATTGTGGCCGAAGCACGCCAGCTCTTTGCCCAGGGCTACCGAGAGGTAACGCTACTGGGCCAGAATGTGGACAGCTACAAATGGTCGCCGGAAGAGAACAACAAAGCACGCCTGGAAAAAGGGGGGATCGCCAATGTGGTGAATTTTGCCCATCTGCTGGAAATGGTAGCTACCATCCACCCCGATCTACGGGTGCGTTTCTCCACCTCGCACCCCAAAGACATTACCGATGAGGTATTGCACACCATGGCCCGCTATGAAAATATCTGCAAATACATTCACCTGCCCGCCCAGAGTGGTAACAGCCGGGTGCTGGAGGTCATGAACCGCACCTATGACCGGGACTGGTACCTCAACCGGGTAGACGCCATTCGCCGCATTCTGGGCCAGGAGTGTGGCATCAGCTCTGACTTTATAGCCGGCTTCTGTACCGAAACCGAAGCCGAGCACCAGGATACCCTGAGCCTGATGGAGCTGGTGAAGTATGATTTCAGCTATATGTTCTTCTACAGCGAACGCCCCGGCACCCTGGCCGCCAAAAAATATGCAGATGATATCCCCCTGGAGGTAAAGAAACGCCGCCTGAACGAGATCATCCAGAAGCAGCAGGCCCACTCCCTGGAGCGCAACAAACTGGAGATCGGCAAGGTGCAGCGAATCCTTATCGAAGGCACCTCCCGAAAATCAGACCAGCAGCTACAGGGCCGCAACAGCGCCAACAAAGTGGTAGTTTTTGACAGAGGCGATCTGCAAAAAGGCCAGTATGTAAACGTGCTGGTGACCGGCTGTACCGGTGCTACTCTATTTGGCGAAGTGGTCAATTAATTTTTTGATTGTGAAAGCTGCAGTACTGGAGAAGGACCTGCTCATAACAGCCCTGCTCCCCCTGCTTCCCGCCATTCACCCACTCATTCATTAGGCTCAGGTGACAGAACAGGAACTACAAACCATAAAATTACGCTTCGGCATTGTGGGCAACTCCCCGCTGCTGAACCACGCCATAAAGGTAGCCGCTCAGGTAGCCCCTACGGATATGACAGTGCTCATTACCGGTGAGAGCGGTGTGGGGAAGGAATCCTTTTCCAAGATCATCCATAACCAGAGCACCCGCAAGCATGGCCAGTTCATTGCCATCAACTGTGGCGCCATTCCGGAAGGCACCATTGATTCCGAGCTGTTTGGCCATGAAAAAGGGTCCTTTACCGGCGCCTCAGAGGCTCGCAAGGGGTATTTTGAGGTAACCAACGGGGGTACCATCTTTCTGGATGAGATTGGCGAGATGCCCCTGGGTACCCAGGCCCGCCTGCTGCGCGTGTTGGAGAATGGCGAATTTATCCGCGTAGGTTCCTCCAAGGTACAGAAAACCGATGTGCGGGTAGTGGCCGCCACCAATGTAAACCTGCATGTGGCGGTAGAAAAAGGCAAGTTCAGGGAAGACCTCTATTACCGGCTCAATACCGTGCCCATCTACGTACCCCCCCTGCGGGAGCGGGGCGATGATGTGGAGCTGCTGTTTATGAAATTTGCCTCCGATTTTGCCGAGCGCTACCGGGTGCGCCCCATCAAACTGGAGCCGCAGGCCGTGCAGGTGCTGCTGAGCTACCGCTTTCCGGGCAACATCCGCCAGCTTAAAAACCTGGTGGAGCAGATCAGCGTGCTTGAGCTGGAGCGCGACATTACAGCTGACACCCTGCGCCGCTACCTGCCCCAGGAAGGCAGCCTTGTGCCCGCCATTGTGCCCCGCATGCAAAAGGGCGATGATAACTTTACCGAGCGGGACCTGCTTTACAAGGTGCTGTTTGAAATGCGGCGGGACCTGACCGATCTTAAGAAACTGGTGCACGAGGTGCTGCAGCACGAGAGCTACGGCAGCCAGATTCTGCATGAGCACAGCAACCTCTTTGATGGCCTGGAAGACCTGCAGGACACTGACCGTTTTGACGATGAGCCGGTTGTCCCCGACACCCTGCCCCTGCGTATTGACCGGCCCACCAACCGCCCGGCAGAGCCCTCACCCGCCTATGATCTCTCCCGGGTAGAAGATATTGCCCATGAGATGGAGGAAGATGAATCCCTCTCGCTGGAGAAAAAAGAAAAGGAAATGATCGTAAAAGCGTTACGTAAGAACAATAACAAGCGGAAATGGGCGGCCCAGGATCTGGGCATCTCGGAACGCACCCTGTACCGCAAAATCAAACAGTATGAAATTGAAGAGTAGCGCCCGTATACAGCTGCTGCTGATGGGGATTCTGCTGAGCCTGCAGGGCTGCGGCTTCTACTCCTTTACCGGCACCAACCTGTCTCCCACCATCAGAACCATCACCATACAGCCCTTTGTAAACGAATCGGGTGGCGGACCTCCCACCCTTTCCCAAACCTTTACTGAGGGACTCAGAGATTTCTATCAGCGCAATACCAACCTCACCATTACCCCCAACGATGGAGATCTGCTGGTGGAAGGGATGATTGTAGGCTGGGACCTGGCCCCCGTAGCACCCACCGCCTCCGGCACCGATGAGCGCGGTGACCTGGCCGGGCAGCAGCGCCTTACCATTGCCGTGCGGGTGATCTTTGTGAATACCCAGGATGAAAGTGCAAGCTTTGAACGGAACTTCTCCTACTGGGCGGACTACAACCCCAACCAGACCGACCTGCAGAGCGCCGAGCCCCGCCTGATCGATGAGATCTTTGAGCGGATTATTTTTGATGTATTCAACGCTACGGTAGCGAACTGGTAATATTTTGTTAACTTAAGAAAAAACTAAAGGGCTTGAACCGGACCAAACTTACCGAACTGATCAACCATCCGGAAAAGGTTACTTCCAGAGATGCCGCCATGATGGCCGATATGGCAGCCCAGTACCCCTATGCCGCCATTCTGCAGATCTTGCTGGCCAAAAGCCAGCAGCAGCATGAGCAGGCCCGTCAGTATCTGGGCACTGCGGCCCTCTATACCCCTAACCGCTCCGTACTGCGGCTGGTAATGGAAAACCGCCTGCCCGGGCTTGCCGCACAGGCCGCAGAGGCACCACAGCCCCCCCTTCAGCAGCCCCAGGCCTCGGCCTCACAGCAGGAGAGCAGTCCGCACATCAGCACTGCCTCCGGCAATGAACAGCTACTGGACCGCAGCCCCGAGCCCGAAACTGACGAGCACCAGGGCCCCTCGCCGGACTTTTACAATGAACTGCAGGAAAACCTGCGTCGGCTGAAGGCCAACCGAACTAAATCTTCATCTGCCAGCACAGGGTCGCCTGAAGAATCTCCTACAACAGAAAACGCGCAGGTCCCGGAAAAAGCCCCGCCCATTTCACCCACCGTGCAGCAGATCATGCAGGAGCACCAGGAGCAGACACTCGAAAATCCACGGGTACAGCAGCAGCGCTCCCTGATCGATTCCTTCCTGCAAAACGGCTCCATGCTGCCCCGCCGCCAGCTGCAGGACCAGCCCGCAAGTGAAAGCCCTCAGGCCGACCTGTCGCAGCCGGCCACCTTTACCCCCCCCGATCTGGCCACCGAAACCCTGGCGGCCATCATGGAGCGGCAGGGCAAAACCGAAAAAGCGATCGATATTTACCAGAAGCTTCTATTGAAATATCCCCAAAAAAGCGCTTACTTTGCAGACTGTATTGAACGGTTAAAAAAGATTGAATAGATGACAACCCTTGTAATTAGCGTAATTGTTATTATCTGCCTTCTGCTGGTACTGGTAGTATTGGCGCAGAACAGCAAAGGCGGCGGGCTTTCCTCTCAGTTTGGCGGTGCCGGCACCAGCCAGATGATTGGCGTTAAGCGCACCAGCGATCTGTTGGAGAAACTTACCTGGGGGTTTGCCATTGCTCTTTTAGCGCTAAGCCTGGTAACCAGCATTACACTTACCAACCGTCAGGCACAAGGCCCTCTTAGCCCAAATATTCAGCGCGCACAGGAAACCATCGTTCCTGGTGCAGGTACGGGAACCGGCGCCGATGCCATCCAGGGTACCGAGCAGCCCGCTGCCGATACAGCCCAATAAGAATCAATTCCTTGTACATACAAAAGCCTCTGATCGCTCAGAGGCTTTTTTTATGCTCTTTAGTCTAGGCTGTGTCTGATGAATGCTTTTGAGTCTAAAAAAGATAAATTTTTGCTTAAGGCAAAGGTTCTTTTTTGAGGCATAGCCTCAGCTACGGTGAAAAAAGACCTGCTGCCTTAAGTAAATAATTTGCTTTTTTGGGCCAAAGGGTATTCGTCAGACACAGCCTAGTTCTATTTGCCCACCTTTACGCCGCCTCGGTTAGCACCTTGCGCACAAGCTGCCGCTTGGCTACCGGCAGCAGCGTTTCCTCAAAGGGGCACTCCAGCTCCGAGAGAAACAGAAAGGTCGCTGGATTGGGCAATTCCCGGTAGCGCTTTACCAGGTTGAGCTTGATCTGCTCATAGGTATTCATAAGGGTTACGGGCTGTTGCTCCAGATACTCCAGGTTAATGCCCCCAAAGCGCTCCCCCTCCTGCTGAAACACCTGCACCTCGTAGCGATAGATGCAGGCCTCCACCTTAAGCCGTTCCTGCACCAGCAGGTAGCCCTCCCGCCGGTAGAGCGGAAAAATACCAACTGGGGTAAGGGACACCTTAGCTTCTACCCATTCGTATAAATTGCGGCCCTGCTCCAGCGCCTGCCGGATCTTGGGGATGGAAAAGGATAGAATAGCGTCCAGCTCCCGCATCAGCTCATCATCCTGCACCAGGTTTTCGTACAGGAGTTTCAACTGGCGCAGATCGGCGCCGGTAAGCTTTTTGGGCATGGCCCCCTGTAGCTGGGTCTTGCCTTCCTGCAGCTTTGTCAGGTTGCGGTAGTGCTGGATCAGGTCAGAAAGCTCCGGATAGAGTGCCTGCCGGTCAAAGGAGCGCTGCACCTCCTGCAGGTAGGCTAGCAATACCCATTTCTTGTATTCAAAATCGATCAGGCCTTCGGTAAGCCAGTTTTGGGGTAATCCTTTCATATCCTAACCGTTTCATACAACATACGAAAAACCGGCCTGAATGGCTACACTGTCTATCTGTCAGCCCCCGGGAGGCATGTCAGTTTTACTGGTTCTATTTTCATGAAAAAATGGCTTAAACAGGCCGCATTTCAGCCGGCCATACGGATTGGCATAGGAAATGCAGAAGGGTATGCAGCATGTTTAATGTGATTTTTAAACCCTAACTAAATTTTAGAAAGCGATGTCAAACGTAAACATCAAACCTCTGGCTGACAGAGTACTGGTAGAACCTGCCGCAGCCGAAGAAAAAACCGCTTCCGGCATCATCATTCCAGACACTGCCAAAGAAAAACCACAGCGTGGTCAGGTAGTGGCCGTGGGCAATGGCAAAAAAGACGAGCCTCTGACGGTACAAGTGGGCGATCAGGTCCTGTACGGCAAATACTCCGGCACAGAGATCACCATCAGCGGTAAAGATTACCTGATCATGCGTGAATCTGACATCTACGCCATTCTTTAATCAACCCATTACCCTAACACCTAAAAATTTTTAAGCATTATGGCTAAGAAAATTAATTTCGATATCGAAGCGAGAGACAAGCTGAAAAAAGGCGTTGACGCGCTGGCAAATGCCGTAAAAGTAACTCTTGGCCCCAAAGGCCGCAATGTGATCATCGACAAGAAGTTTGGTGCTCCTACTGTTACCAAAGACGGTGTTTCCGTAGCCAAAGAAATTGAGCTGAAAGACCCCATCGAAAACATGGGCGCCCAGCTGGTAAAAGAAGTAGCTTCTAAAACTGCCGATGATGCCGGTGACGGTACCACTACCGCTACTGTACTGGCCCAGGCCCTGTATACCCATGGCCTTAAGAACGTAGCCGCCGGTGCCAACCCCATGGACCTGAAGCGCGGTATCGACAAAGCCGTTAGCGCCGTAGTAAACCACCTGAAGCAGCAAAGCAAAACCATCAGCAGCTCAAACGAGATTGCTCAGGTAGGTACCATCTCAGCCAACAACGACCGCGAAATTGGCCAGATGATTGCCGATGCCATGGACAAAGTAGGCAAAGACGGTGTGATCACTGTAGAAGAGGCCAAAGGCACTGAAACCGAGGTGAAAACAGTAGAAGGTATGCAGTTTGACCGCGGCTACCTTTCTCCCTACTTCGTAACCAATGCCGATAAAATGATTGCTGAAATGGACCAGCCCTTCATCCTGATCTACGACAAAAAGATCAGCAACATGAAAGAGCTGCTGCCTATTCTGGAGCAGGTAGTACAGACCGGCAAACCCCTGCTGATCATCTCTGAAGATGTAGACGGCGAAGCCCTGGCTACCCTGGTGGTAAACAAGATCCGTGGCGCCCTGAAAATCGCTGCTGTAAAAGCCCCTGGCTTTGGCGACCGTCGCAAAGCCATGCTGGAAGACATCGCCATCCTGACCGGTGGTACTGTAATTTCAGAAGAGCGCGGCTACAAGCTGGAGAACGCTACCCTGGATTACCTGGGTACTGCCGAGAAGATCTCTATTGACAAAGACAACACCACCATTGTAAATGGTGCCGGTAGCCAGGAAGACATCAAAGCCCGCATCAACCAGATCAAGGCACAGATCGATGGTACTACCTCCGATTACGACCGCGAAAAACTGCAGGAGCGTCTGGCCAAACTGAGCGGTGGCGTTGCCATCCTCTACATTGGTGCTGCCACCGAGGTAGAAATGAAAGAGAAGAAAGACCGTGTAGACGATGCCCTGCATGCTACCCGCGCCGCCGTACAGGAAGGTGTGGTAGCCGGTGGTGGTATTGCCCTGATCCGTGCCGCTGAAGCGCTGGAAAGCGTGCAGGTAGAAAACGAAGACCAGGCTACCGGTGTGAATATAGTACGCCTGTCGCTGGAGTCTCCTCTGCGCACCATTGTGAACAACTCCGGTGGCGAAGCCAGCGTAGTGATCCAGAAGGTACGCGAAGGCCAGGGTGATTTTGGCTACAACGCCCGCGAAGACAAGTTTGAGAACATGTTCCAGGCTGGTGTGATTGACCCCACCAAGGTAACCCGTCTTGCGCTTGAGAACGCTGCTTCTATCGCTTCGCTGCTGCTTACTACCGAGTGTGTGGTAGCCGACGATCCGGAAGAAGAAAAAGGCGGTGGTGCCGGTATGCCAGGCGGTATGCCCGGTGGCATGGGCGGCATGATGTAAGCAGTCCTCGCACCTTATCTATACATAAAAAGCCCCGGAAATCCGGGGCTTTTCTTATTTTAAAGACTGGCAGTTCAGGGATAGTATACTACTGATTTAACCAATTGTGGCCCAGATCTGTGGTGCGGCCGGCCAAGGCTCACAGACCCTGGAAATACAAGTGACTTTTAAAGTTAATTTGGTATAAGATCTATCTGCAGGATGGGGAGGCTTACTTACTGCTTTCTTCCTGCAGCTCGATCATCTGGATGGGCAGGCGAATGATCTCCCGGAAATCTTCGCCGGAATGCTGCATATCTTCGTCTTCCTGCTCGTAGTACCACTTCACATAGACATTCACCCCATGCAGGTGTATTTTCTCCAGCTTGCGGAAAATATCGATCAGGCATTTGGAAGAACTTGTATTGAAGTATTCCATGCGCAGGATCAGGACGGTCTCGGACTGCGGGCAGCTGGCATACTCCTCCAGCCACTGAAGCAGGGGGCGGTAAAATTCAATGGAGTTTTCCGGAATAGACCTGCCGCTAAGCTCCAATACGCCAGTCTGCGAATTGAATTCTACACGTGGTGTCTTGGAAGTGCCTTCGAGCGTAAAGCTGTTCATGAGGTGCTAACCTTTAGTGTCCCGGATATAAAGTAAAGCCACTACCTCCGATTATCTGAAAAGATAGGATAATAAAAATTAACATGCAAAACAACAGTTAGCAGATTGTGAGATTCATGTTAATGAAAAAAAATACCCCACCAGGGTACAAAAAAAGCCCCGATCTGCATCGGGGCTTTTTGGCTTATTTCAAGAATAGGCTTAGGAAGCGCTGCTTTCAAGGAGCTGTCCTGTCTGTGCTTCTTTTTCTTCATCGTGCCCATATTCGGTACCATGGGTGAGCTTGTTGATCTGTTTGGCCAGGACCATCAGCAACCCGCCAAGCAGTATGGTAACGGCTGCAATGCCCGCAAAGATCTCCAACTCTCCCTGACGCTGGGCCCAAATACCGATAAGGCCGGCCAGGAAATTGCCCATGCCCGTTACGGCAAAGTAAAGCCCCATCATGGAAGCTACAATGCGCGGGGGAGCTACCTTGGTGATAAAGGACAGTGAAACAGGAGAAAGGGCCAGTTCTCCCAGTGTATGGAAGAGGTAAGCCAGCACCAGCCAGGACAGGGCCGATTTGCCATCGCCTGAGCCATCACGCTCCAGGGCTGCCATGACCATGTAGACAAAGCCTATGCCCAGCACCGCAGTGCCGAGGCCCATTTTAAAGATCGAAGACAAGTTAACATTGCGCTTGGCCAGGGCAATCCAGATCCAGGCCACAATGGGTGCGGTGGTAATAATAAAGAAGGAGTTTAACCCCTGCAGCCAGGAGGCGGGCACTTCCCAACCGAAAACAAAACGATCAGTATAATCCCGGGCATAGAGGTTCATCAGGCCACTGGCCTGCTCAAAAGAGGCCCAGAAGATCAGTACAATGATAAAGGAAAGGCAAATGGCCAGAATGCGGTCCCGTTCTTTCTTGGTGAAGCCTTTGTGGGCTGGTTTTGCCGCCGCCTGATCTTTGGTGAAGATCTGATCCTGCTTTTCGATGTCCACAATATGCGCCAGGTACTTGCGCCCGGTAATGAACACCAGTTGCCCCAGTAACATACCAAAGCCAGCCAGAGAGAAGCCATAGTGCCAGCCAATGCGCTCGCCCACATAACCTACTATAATGGACGCCAGCAGGGCTCCTACATTGATGCCCATGTAAAATATGGTAAAACCAGCATCGCGCCGGGCATCCCCCTGCCGGTATAAGCCCCCAACCAGGGTTGAAATATTGGGTTTCAGCAGGCCCGTACCAAACACAATCAGGGCCAGGGCCAGGTAAAAGGTAACTTCGGTGGGTACGGCCATTAGAAAGTGGCCTGCCACCAGCGTAAAGCCTCCATACATAACAGCTTTGCGCTGGCCTATGAGTTTATCGGCTATAATCCCTCCGGGTATGGACATGATGTAGACCAGGGCCGTATAGATAGAGAGCAGCAGCAGCGCACTCTCATTGTCCCAGCCAAAACCACCCATGGTGGTGGAGGTGAGAAACAAAACCAGAATACCCCGTAAGCCGTAATAACTGAAGCGTTCCCACATTTCGGTAAAGAAGAGCACCATCAGTCCCTTTGGATGTCCGAACAGTGTTCCACCTGTGTCTACAAAAGCAGGAGCATGACCGCCGGAAATTTTTTGTTTTTCTGACATATTACGTTAGCCGATTTTAAGAAAATAAAATTTTATGAAGCGTTTAAAGGTAGTATTTGCATTTCGTTAAAACAAACTTCTGCCTTTTGTGGTAATAGGCTTACTGCACTTTTTAAAAAACCCCACTACCAAATTTATCGTTTTTGATATACAAGCTCATTTTTACTCTGTATATTTGTGCAAACGTTTGAAATCATTTTTTAGTCCTATAAATCCTTTTGTCACACATGCAAGAATTTGGTCTTAAGCCTACCCATTCTGGCCTGGCCGAACTGGGAATTCATTCCGCAAATGAAGCTCACTGGAACCTTACCCCCGCTGAACTTGTAGAGCAAGCGTTAGCAAACGGCGAAGGCCAGCTGACCGATACCGGGGCACTGATGTGCGATACCGGCGAATTTACCGGTCGCTCTCCCAAGGATCGCTTCATTGTAAAAGACAGCAAAACCGCCGACACCGTGTGGTGGGGAGATGTCAACATTCCCTTCTCAGAAGAAAAATTTGATGCGCTCTATACGAAAGTGGTAGGGTACCTGGCCGACAAAAAGCTGTATGTGCGTGATGCCTATGCCGGTGCCATGCCCGAGTACCAGCTGAAGTTGCGGGTGGTGAACACCAAAGCCTGGCACAACCTGTTTTGCCACAACATGTTTCTGCGCCCGGGCCGTGAAGAACTAAAAAACTTTGCCCCTACCTTTACCATCATCTGTGCACCGGAGTTCCGGGCCGATCCGGCCGTAGACGGCACCCGCCAGCACAACTTTGCCATCCTCAACCTGAGCAAAAAGATTATTCTGATTGGCGGAACAGCCTATGCCGGTGAGATGAAAAAAGGCATTTTCTCGGTACTCAACTACCTGCTGCCGCATGAGGAGAACGTGCTGAGCATGCACTGCTCTGCCAACATTGGCCAGGAAGGCGATACTGCCGTATTCTTTGGCCTGAGCGGTACGGGCAAAACCACCCTGTCGGCCGATCCTGACCGCCACCTCATTGGCGATGATGAGCATGGCTGGACCGACAAAGGAGTATTTAACTTTGAAGGCGGCTGCTATGCCAAAACCATTGACATTACCCGGGAAAATGAGCCCCAGATCTGGGACGCCATTAAGTGGGAATCCATTGTGGAGAACACCCGTTTCTTCCCAGGCACCCGCACGGTAGATTACACCAACACCTCGGTAACCCAAAACACCCGCACCGCCTACCCCATCTACCATATAGACAATGCGGTAGAGCCTTCCGTAGGAGGTATTCCTAAAAACATCTTCTTCCTGACCTGCGATGCTTACGGCGTGCTGCCTCCCATCAGCCGCCTGGATAAGGGTCAGGCCATGTACCACTTTATCAGCGGCTACACCGCTAAAGTAGCCGGTACCGAGGCGGGCGTAACAGAGCCGCAAACTGTATTCTCGGCCTGCTTTGGCGCTCCCTTCCTGCCCCTGCACCCCACGGTCTATGCCGAAATGCTGGGCAAGAAAATGGACGAGCACAATGTGAACGTATGGCTTATCAACACCGGCTGGAGCGGTGGCGGCTACGGCGTAGGCAGCCGCATCAAGCTGCGCTATACCCGCGCAATGATCACTGCAGCGCTGAAGGGCGAGCTGGATGAAGTACACCTGGAGAAACATCCCATCTTTGGGGTGAACATGCCTACCTCCTGCCCCAATGTACCGCAAGAGATCCTGAATCCTCGCAATACCTGGAGCGACAAAGAGGCCTATGACCGGCAGGCCAGCAAACTGGCCAAGGCCTTTAACGACAACTTTGGCAAGTATGCCGAATTTGCCAATGAGGAGATTCTGGCCGGCGCTCCTGCCAAAAACAGCAGCGTAAGCGTATAAGTACCTTTGCCTTCCTGGCAACAAAAAAAGGCTGTTCGGAAATCCGAACAGCCTTTTTTATGGAAAGTATGAGGAGTATGCTAAAAAAGAGCAGGAATGAAACTGCCGAAATCCCCTGCCTAGAGGGTAAGCCGCAGCAGCCTGAATCTGCGCTGCTCATTTTGAAGCAACATTTCTTCGGGACGCAGCAGCTGCATGTCAAACGACTGGCCTTCGGCAAGGGTGGCATCATCAAACTGGATCCGCAGCCGGTCCTGCTTTACCTGCCAGGAGCCGGTATTTCGAATGACCTTGTCTTCAAACTCTACAAATCCGCCACTGCTCAAAAACTGATAGGCGACTGCCTGGTATTCCCTGCTGATATCCCTGTTATGCTCAATATCATAGGCCTCGGCAACTACCCATTGGTACCGAAGCACGTCGTATGACACCTTCTGGGCCAGATGACCGGCCTTTACCTTATTGGAATCGAGCAGGGCAAAAAATCCATAGAATAGCCCGGCAAGCAAGGCTAAATAAAGAAAATTGGTTCTGGCCATAATGTAGCGGTGGTGGATTCAGGGGTAAGACGGCTGAGTTCCGGTATTGGTTGGAATAAAAAGCGCCGGGAGCTGCTCCCGACGCTTCCTTCATCAACACCCTTAAAAATCTACACGCACGGGTGTAGTAAGGAGACTTTTTACCTCTACATTGTCCAGTTGGTCAGCCACCTCTACAAATTCTCCCTCCTGGTAGGCTACTACATACAGGTCATAGATGCCGGCGGCCAGAAATGGAAGGGTAAAGTGGCCATCCACATGCACGCTGGCACTGCTGACGGCATTGGGAAACTGGGGTTCGCCTTCGGACGGAAGAGCGGCTTCGGCATCGGTATAGGTATCGTTGGCATAGGCGTAAACTACATACTGGAGCCCTTCCTGCAGGCCGTTTACCTGCCCCTCAATGGTGCCGGCCTGCTCATTTACCACCAGGCGGATCACCGGTTTCAGAATCCACTTGCCGCTGGCGCCGGATTGTACCACCGATTTGCGTACATCAAAATCGGCAGTGATAAATACACTCCCATTGACCGGCACATCAAAACTTCCCTTAGCCTTGTAGCCGCTTTGGGTACCGCTGGGCACATAGAGGGGTTCCGTGGTACCGTTGGTAAACTGAATGTAGGTGGCTTCGCTGGCAGGGGAACCGCCATTGGTGGCGGCATTGAGTATAAAGCGCAGTTCAGAATAGGTACCGGCAGGCACCTCAAAATCGCCCAGCAGTTCAGTTTTGCCTTCGGTCAGGTCCAGCAGGTTAAGGCTTTTAGGGCCATCAAAGGCCTCAAAGCTGTGCCATTCATCCTCATACCGATACTCAACCGCCTCGATGGTTACATACACACCGGCTATGGTTTCGGCATCGGTGGGGGCATCGGTCAGGCGCAGGCTTAAGGTGCCGCTGGCGGGTTCATCATTGGTACAGCTTACCATGGCCAGACCGGCCAGGCAAAGAGAGAGGAGCAATCCTTTGTGAAGCATGAATAAAAAATTGGTTGATACTGCTCCCTAGACGATCAATAGGCGCTCAGGCGTTGGAAAGAGGGGTTATTTCCTTATTTCGTACTTAAATGTAAGCGTAAAATCCAAAGCAGAGCTGCGGGTACGGCGGAAGTGGGCCGGAACTTCGGCATTGCCGGCATAAATATTCAGTAGATCCACATAGGTACGCACCCCATAGCCCATCCAAAGCTGGCTGCTCAGGGGGATCATGTATTCCACCCCCAGCAGCAGCCCGGCCGAGTGGCGACGGTACTCCCCCGTAAGGTCCTGTACCCCCAGCGGGCCGGACAGTTGTGCCTGGTGCAGCCAGCCTCCGGATAGCCCCCCAGCCAGCGGGTATACGGCCTGGCGGCCAGGGCGCTTTTGCTTGGACTATAGGCCAGCAGGGCGTTCAGTTGGGTATAGCGCAGGCGCGTATCGGTTGTGCCATAAATGCCGCTGTGGTACTCCTCATACCGCTGGCCTGCTTCATTGTGCACCACCAGATCAGAGAGGAAAACCAGCCGGGCGCTCAGGGGTCTTTCGGCCTGCAGGGAAAAGCTTTTGCGCAGGCCGGGTAAGGGGGTGGTCAGGGAAGATTTGTCCATGGCATGGAAGGTCTTCTGGTTGAGCAGGTAGCTTAGCCTGCCCGATCCTCCAAGGCCTACGCGCCAGTTACCGGCAGGCGTAGCTTTTTTGGCCACCACGGCTTCTTCCCGTACAGGGGCCTGAGTAGTGGTCTTAGGGACTGTCAGCTTTGGCTCAGCCAGCGCCAGTTCTCCCTCCCGGCTGCTCAGCTGCACGAGTGGCAGGGTGTGTGGGGCTGTTTCTTCCCCCTTTGTGGATCTGAAAGCGCCCTGCCCGGCAGCAGCTCCGTTCGCTCCAGCACCCGGCTGATGGATACCCGATGCGCTTGCGTTAGGGGTGCGGGGCTGCCTGCCCTTGGGTAAGGGTATGGATGCGATCGAAGAAGGGGGTATAGGGTATTGGGGCCCTTCTGCCCCGCCAGTAGCAGACACATTCTCTGGTTCAGCGAATTGGGTTGCTGCGGCTGCGTCCTGCCTTTCGGCAGCTGGCTCCCGCTGCTCCCGGTCCGGACTGGCCAGGGGGTTAGTGGAAGTGCTGGCTACGTCAGTTCCTGCATTGGCTCCAGGCAGTTGGGTTAGGTCGGTTTCGGACACCTCCTGCCCGGCTACCAGTGCTTCAGTAGGGTCTGCCAGCTGAAACCAGAGGGGCAGGGCCAGCACCAGCATGGCTGCCAGTCCGCTAACCGCTTTGCCGGCTTTTTCCCACCACAGGAGCTGCTCGGCCTGCAGCAGCCGCTGGTCAATGGAGGTCCAGAGGCCATCCAGCTCCAGATCCTGGTTTATGCCTTCCCAGGCGCCTTCCAGGTCCAGGCTTTCGGAAATTGTATTCCAGGCCTCGGCAGGAGGCTCCAGCGGGTTTTCCTCCAGCCGGGTTTTGATCCAGTTTGTAAAGTGGTCGGGGGTTTTCACACGTGTCCTGCCAATCCGGTTAAATATGCCTGCAGAATGGTTCTGGCTCTGCTGTACTGAGATTTTGAAGTTCCCTCACTGATGGAGAGGCGGTCTGCGATTTCCTTATGCGTATAGCCCTCTATGGCATAGAGGTTAAAGATTACCCGGGCGCCTTCGGGCAGCTTGCGCAGAAAAAACAGAATTTCCTCCACATTGATGGCCCTGGAGATATTGTCTTCGGATACTTCCTGGTTGTGCTCTTCCACCAGTTCTATGAAATTGTTGAGGCGGCGGCTCTGGCGGAAATAATCAATGGCGGTATTGGTAACCACCCTGCGAATCCAGCCCTCCAGCGAATTGGTGGGAGCGTAGGTATTGATCTTCAGAAAAACCTTTACAAAACTATCCTGCAGAATATCCTGCGCCATATCCTTATCCCGGGCATAGGCCTGGCAGATCGCATACATTTTGCGGGAATATTTGCGGTAGAGCAGCTCCTGGTATTTGCGGTCCTTTTTTAGGCATCCCTCCAGCAACGCTTCGTCTGACATGTTCGCAAGAGGTTCCATAGCTTAATCAAAAAGGAATAAGGCCGATTGTTCAATGCGGCTCACCAGCAGGTTATAGATTGCCTCGTTCTGATGGCGGGAGATCACAACGGTGGGCTCACCGTTTACCAGGCTCAGCTTGCCACTCTGCAGCATGCGCGGGTTGATCAGGTCCATCCAGCGTTGCGGCTGAAACGTAAGGCGGGCTGTTTGCCGTTGCCCCTCCTGTACCACTACCTGCTGACTCCCCCCATCGCCCCGGGCCGTAAAGCGGTAGGCATCTTCCCCGGCGTAGATAAAGAGAAACGGTACGGCTACCCCATGACTGGTAACATACTCCCCCCAAAGCTCAACACCTCCGCGGAGATCAGCCCGATCAAGCTCCTCATGGGCAGCGGCTGCATCATTGCCCAAAGGCAGCTCCAGAGATAGATCAATGCGGGAGTATACCCCCTGTGGCATCTCAAACTGCAGAATCTGGCCGGGGGCTTCTTTGCTGAAAACCACGCCATGTCCCCCTGTAAAGCTGCGGGTGAAGAAATAATTCTCGCCCCCCTCCCGGTAGCCATCAAAGCCTAGTTCGTTGATGAACAGGCGTCCACCAGTTACTTCAAGACTTTCATTGGCGCCGCTCCCCTGGGATGGCCCCATTTCTACCAGCAGCACAGCCGCTACGGGTCGGGTAAGATCATCCTTGGAGCATGAGAAGAGGGGCAGCAGGGCCAGGCAGAGCAGAATGCTTTTTCTAAGCAGCATGAGGAACAAGCAACATAGTTTTAGGGGTAGACGAAACCCAAGCTACGCCGGTTGGAACGGATAGTCCAATAAATGTAGGAAAATCTTATTTTTAGGGATGATTTCAGCTATTGACCTTTCGCATAAAGCCCTGCGCTGGCAGGAGCTTATCCAGTCCGCCGCCCAGTCCATACGTCCCGTAGTGCAGCTATCCGATCAGCAACGCCTGGTCTGGCTCGATCTGTCGGGCGCCAATACCCGTCTGGCAGCCATACAGGTGGCGGATACCGGGGGCCTGGATGCGTTTATTTGCGCAGAATGTAGCCGCCAGGAGGGTATTGGCGGCATAGGCGGCTATATGGAAGACCGCAGGTTGTACCTGCGCAGTGCCGTATTTGCCGGCGAAGAGCACCGCACCCTGCACCTGGGGGTAGATATCTGGCTGCCGGCCCACACACCCATTTATGCAGCACTCGGCGGGCGGGTCCACAGCTTTGCCGACAATGCCGGCTTTGGCAATTACGGCCCTACCATCATTCTGGAACATCAGCTGGAAGAGATCACCTTTTATACGCTCTACGGCCATTTAAGCCGGCAGTCGTTGCTGGAATTAGAAGAGGGTAAGCCGGTGGCAGCCGGGGAGCAGATCGCCAGCCTGGGTACGGCAGAAGAAAATGGCGACTGGCCACCCCATCTGCACTTTCAGATCATGCTGGATATGGAAGGAATGAAGGGGGATTATCCTGGGGTGGCGGCTCCCTCCAGGGCAGACTATTACCGCCTGCGCTGCCCGGACCCTAACATACTGCTTAAATTTCCCCTGTAGGGCTTAGTCGATCTCGCCCGCCATCAGGGCACCGGCAATGGTGGCCGTCATCATACAGGCAATGGTGGCGGCCAGCAGGGCCCGCATGCCCAGGCGGCTCAGCTGTCCCTGCTGGTTGGGAGCCATGCCGCCAATACCCCCTACCTGTATGGCAATGGAGCTGAAGTTGGAGAAGCCGCAAAGCGCATAGGTGGCAATGATAATGGATTTGGGACTGAGCCCCCCTACTTCCTTCATCTGGGCCAGGCTGCTATAGGCTACAAATTCGTTGATCACCGTTTTCTGGCCCAGGAGGCTGCCTACAGCCAGGGTTTCAGACCACTCTACCCCCATAACCCAGGTAAACACCCGGAATACCTGCCCCAGCAGATACTCCAGCGTAAAGCCGCTAAAAGTACCCCCCGTGCTGGCTGAAACGCTTTGATTCAGGGTACTGCCGCCCAGGCTGATCTCGCCTACAAAGCCCGCCAGAAAGCCGTTTACAGCATAGATGATTGCAATGAAGGCCAGCAGCATGCCCCCTACGTTCAGGGCCAGCTTAAGCCCCTCGGAGGCACCGCGGGAAAGGGCATCGATCAGGTTTTCGCCCAGGGTTTCGGAGTTCACCTTTAGTTCCCGGTCGATCTGCTCGGGATTTACTTCGGGAATGATGATCTTGGAAATAACAATGGCAGCCGGCGCATTCATGATGGAAGCACTCAGCAGGTAGGTAGCAAAGCGGGTACGCTCTTCAATGCTATCGCCGCCCAGAAAGGCTACATAACCAGCCAGTACGCCGCCGGCAATGGTGGCCATGCCCCCTGTCATAAGGCACATGAGCTCCGAGCGGGTCATGTTGGCCACAAAGGGGCGCACCAGCAGCGGGGCTTCGGTCTGGCCCAGGAAGATGTTTCCGGCAGCCGAAAGGCTCTCCGAACCGCTCAGGCGCATGGTGCGGGCCATGATCCAGGCAATGCCGTAGACAATTTTTTGCAGTATGCCCAGGTAATAGAGACCAGCCGTAACGGTAGAAAAGAAGATGATGGTGGGCAGTACCTTAAAGGCAAAAATAAAGCCCCAGTTGCCGGAGGCATCAATGAGGTTGCCAAACAGAAAGCGGGCGCCATCATCGCTGTAGCCCAGAAAGATCACAAAGGCTTCGCTTACTTTTTTAAAGGCAAGTGCTACGGCTTCTACCTGCGTTATAAGCAGGCCAAAGGTGATTTGCAGCAGCAGACCAATGCCTACTAGCCGCCAGTCAATGGCACTTCGTTTGCTTGAGAAAAGAAAGGCAAAACCGATTAATACCAGTATCCCGACTAAGGCTCTTACTATATCCACCGTTCAAAATTTAACCGGACCAAAAATAGCGGAATACCCCTAGAAAAAAAATTTTACGGCCCCCTCCTGCACCCCCAAACGTCCTGGAGCCCAAATAAAAAACCTTATCCGCTAAAGGATAAGGTTTAAATAATGTGCTGTAGGGAATTAGAAATATTAATTGCGGCGGTTCATCTCGTCCCGGATCTTGGCCGCCTTTTCATAATCTTCCTGCTGCAGGGCCTCTTCCAGCATTTTGCTCAGCTTGTCATTGGAGAGGTCCTTGAGCTGCTCGGTAAAGGGCTTGCTGCTTTTTTTGCTGCTGCTTTCCCGCTTACTGGTGCTGCGGCTGCTGCTCTTTTCCTCCTCTTCTTCGGGCTCTTCGGAGAGCACAATGCCGGCTTCGGACATTACATTCTCAAAGGTATAGATGGGCACATTAAAGCGCAGGCCAATGGCAATGGCATCCGAGGGTCGGGCATCCACTTCAATCTGCTTGGCTCCGTTGTGGCACACAATCTTGGCGAAGAATACCCCTTCTTTCAGGTCGGAGATCACAATTTCCTCTACTTCAAAATCGAAGCTCTGGGCAAAAGATTTGAAAAGATCATGGGTCATGGGCCGGTTGGGGATGATCTTTTCGATCTCAATGGCAATGGCCTGGGCCTCAAACATGCCAATGATGATCGGCAGCCGGCGCTTGCCATGCGCCTCCCCCAATACCAGCGCAAAGGAGCCCGACTGGGACTGGCTGGACGATAGACCTAATATTTCTAATTTTATCTTCTCCACAGTATGCTTATTTAGCGGCTCTGATCGCTTCGGTTAGTTTCGGCACTACTTCAAACGCATCGCCAACAATACCGTAATCAGCCGCCTTGAAGAATGGTGCTTCCGGATCTTTATTGATAACTACAATTACCTTGCTTGAGTTTACGCCGGCCAGGTGCTGAATGGCGCCTGAAATGCCCACCGCAATGTAGAGCGTAGGGCTTACCTTTACCCCTGTCTGGCCCACGTGCTCGTGGTGGGGGCGCCAGCCAATGTCTGATACGGGTTTGCTGCAGCCGGTAGCCGCACCCAGCTCCCCTGCCAGCTCTTCCAGCATGCCCCAGTTCTCAGGGCCTTTCATGCCCCGTCCGCCAGAGACTACGATGTCGGCCTCGGGCAGCAGCACTTCGCCCTCCTGCTTTTCGGTTTTGGTGATGGTTACGCCAAAATCGCTGTCGCTCAGCTGGGGTGAGAAGGCTTCTACCTGGGCAGAACCGCCGGTTTCCTTCAGGTCTACCGCATTTTTCTTAACGGCCAGAATCTTGATATCCCCCTTCATCTCTTCGGTAGCAAAGGCTTTGCCGGTATAGATGCTGCGGGTTACTTTAAATCCGCTGGTGGTATCGGGCAGAGCCGTTACATTCGATACAAAAGAAGCGCCGGTTTTAATGGCTACACGCGCCGCCACAGGATCACCCAGGGCCGATTTGGCCAGCACCAGGGTTTTGGCGCCGCTTTGCTCAAGGGCCTGTGCCAGTACAGAAGCATAGGCCTGAATAATGCCCTTATTGAGCCGCTCGTCGTTTACATGCAGCACCTTGGTGGCGCCGAAATTGCCGGCTTTCTGTAGCTCGGCACTCTCCAGCTGGCCCAGATAAATGGCGGTAACATCACCCTGCCCCATGGCTGCGGCAAAGGAGATGGCCTCCAGGGAAGATTTTTTTATGGCGCCGTCGGCGCTTTCGATAAATACTAATACAGACATATATAAAAAAGGCTTAAGACCAGAAATTGATTTAGCGAAAAATTACAGGACCTTGGCTTCGGTTTTCAGCAGGCGTACCAGCTCCCCTACATTGTCCTTATCGATCATTTTCACCCCCCCTTGGGCGGTGGCATGTCGTAGCGCTGCAGCTCGGTCTTGGTCTCGGGCGCCACCGGCTCCCGTACGTCCAGTTTTTGGTGCGGGCGGTCATGATGCCGCGCATGTTGGGGATCTTCCATTCGGCAATGGGCTCCTGGCAGCCGGCCACAAAGGGCAGGTTCAGTTCCAGATACTCTTTACCCCCTTCTATTTCGCGGGCCAGGCGGGCGGTGTTGCCCTCAATGTCCAGCTTCATTACAGGAGATACGCTTGGCATCCCCAGCAGCTCGCCTACCATGCCGTGTACCATACCCCCATTGAAATCTATGGATTCGCGGCCCATCAGAATCAGGTCATAGCCTCCCTCTTTTGCTACAGCAGCTATTTGCTGGGCTACAAAAAAAGAATCTTTAGGGAAGGAATTGATGCGGATGGCCTCATCGGCGCCAATGGCCAGGGCCTTGCGGATGGTAGGTTCGGTATCGGCCTCGCCTACATTCAGTACGGTTACCGAGCCGCCGCTCTGCTCCTTGAGCTCAATGGCGCGGGCCAGGGCATAATCGTCATACGGACCGATAATGAACTGAACCCCTGCACTATTCAACTTGGTATTATTATCAGAAAAGGAAATTTTGGATGTGGTATCCGGAACGTGTGTGATACAAACCAGGATTTTCATAAAAAATAGAAAAGTTGATAAAACTATAAGTACGTGTAAATTTAGCCCGAAAATAAAGTAATAACTTTAAAGAAAAAAGAATATATGTCAGTGCAGCGAATTGAGCAGTTGCAGCAGATGCTGTCCGAAAGCCCCGATGATCCTTTTCTGCACTATGCCCTGGCGCTTGAGTTCCGCTCCGCTGATCCGCAGCAGGCGCTAGCCTATTTTGAGCACCTGCTTAGCCGGCATGCCGAGTATCTGCCCACCTACTACCATGCCGCTGCCCTGCTTGCCGAACTGGGCCAGAGCGAGCGCGCCAAGGAGGTATACCAGACAGGCATAGCCCTAGCCCGCCAGCAAAGCAGCCACCATAGCCTGCGCGAACTGCAGAATGCCTACCAAAACCTGCTGGTAGAGTTGGATGAGCTATAGAAAGAACTCCAGTTTGGGGCTTTGGTTTTGTCCTTTTTTACCTATTGCCCTTCCATCTCTACCACCAGCTTGCCAAACTGCCGGCCTTCCTTCATACGGTCCAGCGCCTCCAGGATACGATCAAAGGGCAGCGGCGCTTCCATGATGGGGCGAATCTGGTGCTTTTCAAGAAACGCCAGCATATCGGCAAATTCGGCATCGGTTCCCATGGTAGAACCCTGCAGCCGGATCTGCGACCAGAAGATCTTGCGCAGGTTTAAGTTGTCGGGTACCCCGGTGGTGGCGCCATAGAACACAATGGTGCCCCCGGGTTTTACCACATTCAACAGGTGGTTCAGGGCATTTCCGCCGGCCGAGTCTATGATCAGGTCAAAACCTCCCGTTTCTTTTTTAGCGTCCGAGGTCCAGGTGTCGCTCCGATAGTTGAACCCCCCTTTTGCCCCCCCTTCTTTGGCTGCGGCAATCTTTTCGGCGGCGCTGCTGCTCACCCATACCTCGGCACCGGCTGCCAGGGCAAACAGAAAGGCCCACTGGGCTACACCCCCGCCTATGCCATTGATCAGCACCTTCTGGCCCCTGACCAGGCACCCCTGCCGGAACAGGGCTCTGTAGGCGGTGAGCCCACCCAGGGGTACAGCGGCCGCTTCGGCCCAGCTCAGGTGTTTGGGTTTGGGATAGAGCCTGTCAAGGGGTACACATACCCACTCGGCAAAGGTGCCATCGGAGGGCATGCCCAGGATGTTGTAGTCCGCCGCCTGTGCGGCCGGATTTGGCCCCCAGTTGCGGTTGGGGTTGATCACTACGTTGCGGCCTACCCACTCCTGATGCTCCTCCCCTCCTACAGCCGCTACCACACCGGCACCATCGGAGCCAAGAGTCACCCCGGGCTGGATTCCGGCATACAGGCCCTCGCGTATCCACTGGTCCCGGTGATTGAGCGCGGCGGCCTTCAGGCGTACAAGGGCTTCTCCTTCTTTAGGGGTGGGGATGGGTTTATCGGAAAATTCGAGCGTTTTGGGATGTGTAAGGACAAGTGCTTTCATGAAAAAAATAGATCAGCGAGGGTACACTATTGTTAAACGACCAAATATAGTCCTTCCAGCCGCTTCTGCCAAAAGTAGGCTGAGCTCCTATTTGCCTGATGACAGTACTTTTTAATGCTTTTTTAATAATCTGATCAAAACCCCTCACCCCCATGCATGTTCTCATTTTAGTGCCCTCTTAAAACGGGCCAGTAATGCAGTTGAAATGAGCACCACCCTTTATTTAGCAATGTCGGATCTGATATCGCTCATTGTTGCCCTTTCCTGCTTCTACATGTATCAAACCTCTACCGGGCATCTTAACACATTATAAAAGGCCCTGGAAGATTTTTTAACCATCACTCATTATGGATAACAAGAAAAAAAGGGTAAAAACCTGACTCAAAGCGACCCTGCCAGCTTCAAGTTTGATGAGCATGCCAAGGACAAGCAAATGGATGCCTACCGGGAAGAGTCCGAAGAGCAGTTTCTCACCACCGATACCGGCGTACGGGTAAACCATGTAGATGACTCCCTGAAAGCCGGCAGCCGGGGGCCCACTATCATGGAAGATTTTCTGTTCCGGGAGCGTATTACGCACCTCGATCATGAGTCTATTCCCGAACGGGTGGTTCATGCCCGTGGTTCAGGGGCCCATGGCTATTTTCAGCCCTATGAATCCATGGCTGAGTATACCAAGGCCCAGTTTCTCTCCGATCCCTCGGTAAAGACACCCGTCTTTGTGCGCTTCTCTACCGTTGTGGGCTCCCGAGGCTCGGCCGATACGGTGCGGGATGTGCGGGGTTTTGCAACAAAGTTCTATACCCAGGAAGGCAATTACGACCTGGTAGGCAACAACATGCCGGTATTCTTTATCCAGGATGGCATCAAGTTCATTGATCTTGTGCATGCCATCAAGCCCATGCCCGACAATGAAATGCCACAGGCCTCTGCCGCGCATGACACCTTCTGGGATTTTGCCTCCCTGATGCCGGAATCTACCCATATGCTCATGTGGGTACTCTCCGACCGGGCCATACCCCGCAGCTTTGCCCACATGGAAGGCTTTGGAGTACACACCTTTCGCTGGATCAACGCCCAGGGCAAGTCCCGTTTTGTAAAACTGCATTGGAAACCGGTATTGGGCATTCATTCCCTGGTGTGGGATGAGGCCCAGAAACTGGCCGGCAAAGACCCCGACTGGCTTCGCCGCGATCTGTGGGATTCCATTGACATGGGCGATTATCCCGAGTTTGAACTCTGTGTGCAGATGGTGGAAGAAGAAGATGAGCACAAATTTGGCTTCGACCTGCTGGATGCCACCAAAATCATTCCCGAAGAACTGGTACCCGTAAAGAAAGTAGGCAAGATGGTACTGAACCGCAACCCGGACAATTTCTTTTCCGAAACCGAGCAGGTGGCCTTCCACCCCGGCAATGTGGTGCCAGGCATCGATTTCACCAACGACCCCCTGCTGCAGGGCCGTCTGTTTTCCTACATCGATACGCAGATCAACCGCTTCAGCAGCAAAAACTTCACCGAGGTACCCATTAACCGGCCCGTATGTCCGGTGCACAACTTTCATGGCGCCGGCTTTATGAAACAAACGGTGGGCACCGGCAAGGTCAACTACTCCCCCAGCTCGCTGGAAGGAGATAAGTTTAAGATGGCCTCCGAAGCTGAAGGCGGCTATGTGCACTACCAGGAGCGGGTAGATGGGCGCAAGATCCGGGAGCGCAGCGAAAGCTTTAAAGACCACTTTAGCCAGGCCACCCTTTTCTGGAACAGCATGCTAAGCCCGAGCAAAAGCACATCATCAGCGCCCTGCATTTTGAGCT
>NZ_AODQ01000059.1 GCF_000348925.1 Cesiribacter andamanensis AMV16
CCGGAATGTAGGAAGAAAGGCGCATCTCAAAGCCCGTATCGCCAATGTTCCAGGCCATGTCGTCCAGCCCCTCCAGGGCCAGATCACAATAGAACTGCTCCAGGGCCAGCTGCAGCCCCTCTCGCTCTTCAGACTCTACCAGCACGGCGGCGGCCCCATCGCCAAAGAGCGCGTTGGCCAGCAGATTATCCTCATCGGCCTTGTTCTGAAAATGCAGGGTGCACAGCTCTACCGATACCATCAGCACCTTGCTGCCCGGCTCGGCCAGGCAGATGCTGCGCGCCAGTTTAAGGCCGTTGATGGCTGCATAGCAGCCCATAAAATTTATGCAGCTGCGGCTTACCGAGGCGGGCAGGCCCAGCTCCTGCACCAGGGCAATATCCATGCCGGGGGCCTGCAGGCCTGTACAGCTGATGGTGATCAGATGGGTAATGTCGCGGGGCGTTACGCCCTGCAGTTGCTTTAGGCAGGCCGTGGCAGCGGCCAGAGCCAGTTTAGGCGCCTGGGCGTTGTAGACCGCCATGCGCTCCCGGGTTGAGGGAAAAGGCTCCAGGTTTTCGCTGTTGGGAAAAAAGCGGTAGTAGCCGTAGGTCTGGCCATAATCTTCCAGCACCGAGTAGCGCTGGCGAATGCCGCTGAGCCGGTATACCGCCTGCAGCTTGCGCTTTTCAGTAGGGGTAAGGGCCATGGCTTCGGTCATAAAGCGGGCTGCATCGGCCTGGGAGATCCTGTGGGGGGGTGTAGCCGTACCAATAGCCGATATGTATGCGGTCATAAACCTAAAATTCCGTATCTTACTTATTATCCGGAGGGCCTATGCTTAAAAAGTCTACGTTGCTGCACCTGCGCATTCCGTTTTCCTTTTATCTCCTGCCGGTGTATCTGTTTGCACTGAGTGTGGCAGATCATGTACATAGTATACCAGCAATAGGCGTATTTGTTGCTCTGCATCTGTTATTATATCCGGCAAGCAATGGGTACAACAGTTATTTTGATAAGGATGAAGAAAGCATAGGCGGCCTGAAGACCCCCCCACCGGTAAGCCGGCAGCTCTACGTTACGGCCAATATGCTGGACCTGGCTGCTGTTTTGATCGGCTGGTGGCTGGCCGGCCCGCTCTTTGCCCTTATGGAAGTGGTGTACAGCCTGGTGTCGCGGGCCTACAGCCATCCGGCTATTCGGCTCAAGCGCTACCCCTTTATCAGCTGGTGGGTGGCAGGCTCCTTTCAGGGCTTTTTCACCTTTGCCATGGTGTATGTGGGCATCAGCGGAGAGGGCCTGGCTGGCTTCTGGCAGCCCGAGCCGGTGCTGGCCGCCTGCCTTACCACCCTGCTGCTATGGGGCTCTTACCCCATGACCCAAATCTACCAGCATGGGGAAGATGGCCGCCGGGGCGATCGTACCCTTAGCCTGCTGCTGGGCGTACGGGGTACGTTTTATTTTACCGCCATTGCCTTTGCCATTGCCAATTTTGCCTTCTGGATCTTCTTTCTGGAGTATTATACCCTCTGGCAGGCGCTGGTCTTTCAGCTGTTTCTGCTGCCGGTGCTGGGCTATTTTCTCTACTGGCTGCGGCAGGTGCTGCACGATAGCACGGCTGTGGGCTTTAGCCAGAGCATGCTGCTCTCTACCGTATCGGCCCTGTGCCTAAATGTCTTTTTTATTATTCTTTCGGTTTGGACGAAGGGTCTTTAGCCGCTGCTGGCGGGTAAGGTGCGGCAAAAATACCCGTATGGTGGTGCCTTCCCGCTCCTTGCTTTCAATGTTAATAGAGCCCTGCAACAGCTCTACCGTCTGCTTTACAATATAGAGGCCAAGGCCGGAGCCCTCCGAGCGGTCGGTAGCGCGGAAGAACATATCAAACACCTTGCTGATATAGTCTTTTGGAATACCAATGCCATTGTCTTCTACCACTATGCTGGCCCCCTTGGTGGTAGTGCCAATGCTGAGCCGCACCAGGGGATCTTCCTTGCGCATATCGGCATATTTGATGGCATTGCCCAGCAGGTTGTTCAGAATAATGGTAATGCGCATGGCATCGCTCTGAAAGGGATACTCCTCACTATCAAAGTGCGTCTGGATGTTCATTTTATCATAATGCTCCAGGTACTGAATATGCTCCAGGCTATCTTTTACCAGCGCTGTCCAGTGGATGGTTTCCAGCTGCACCTCGGTTCGGCTGCTTTTGGCATAGGTAAGCATGGCCTTTACAAAGTCATCGAGCTTGTGCACCCGGTTTTCGATAAACTGGTGGTATTCGGGCAGCTTGCCCACGTCCTGCTCGCTCTTGGCCAGGTTTAGCAGGCCCAGGATAGAGGTGAGGGGCGCCCGCAGGTCATGGGAGGTTTTGTACATGATCTGGTCCAGCTCATAATTGCGGTCCGAGAGTTCTTCTACCAGCTGCTCCAGCTCATCTTTTTGCTCACTGAGGCTTTTATTGGCCTGGTTGAGGGCCGCTTCTTTTTGCTGCAGCTCCTGATTTTGCTGGTTGAGCATCTCGTTGAGCCGCATGGTTTCTTCCAGCAGCTCTTTATTCTGGCGCCGCTGGCTTACCTGGCTGGTAAGGTCTATAAAGTATCCCCCTACCGAATCGACCACCCCCTGCCGGTTGCGCACCGGAAAGATAATGTTGTAGAGGTATACGCTGTTGCGCTTTAGCACATACTCTTCGGTGAGCATCAGGGGCTGGCCTGTGCTGATCACCTGCTGCACCTGTTCCTCCAGGCGCTGCTGAAAAACCTCGGGCACAAAATCCTTCAGGTTGTGGATGCTTTGCGGCTTGCGCTCGGCAAACTCGTAAAAGGCCTGGTTGGCCAGCTTTAAATTCAGCGCACCATCTACAATATAGACCGGGATGGGGGCATAGCGAAAAAAGTCGCCAACCGTGCTTAAGGCTGAGCTGAGCGACTGATCGGGCCTGTGCCCATTGGTGCCGACTGAAGGGGCAATGAGGACCAGTACCTTTTCAATGTGATGTTCTTCGCCTTCTTCCAGGGGGTAAAAGTGAAGGTCGATGTAGCGGGGTGCCTCCTGTTCCCGATTCTTCTCCGGAAGAATTGTCTGAAGGGTAAAGGATTTTCCGCTCAGGGCTTTCCTGAAAACAGCGGGTTCGGGAAAGTTGCTTTCTGCCAGCAGCTCATGAATGGGATTGGCCAGGCTTTCTTTACGGCTAATGCCGGTCCAGTTGACCATACAGGCGTTCCACTCCAGGATGCGCAGCTTCTGGTCATAGACAAAGAGGCCTATCCGCTGATCGAGGCACAAATGTCTTAGTAATGTATTTCCATTCAGTGCAGAAAGATTCATGAATTGCCGGCTTCAAAAAAATAACCCCTATTGGTCGAACGAGAGAAGCGCCAAAAGCTCATAAAAAATAGTGAATTTTTTCTATTCTACAGAAGCTTACTGAAGTAACGTTCTTGATTAACAATTGTTTAGATAGCAAAAAATAAGCCTATGATACACATAGGCTTACTGGCTGTGAAATGAAGAGGATGCTTATTCTTTACGCACGTAAATATTGCTGCTGATGGTTTCCAGCCGCAGGGGGGTGCCGCCCTGGCCCAGCTGCCCTCTCATCTCGTAGCCCACGATGGGGATCTCCTCCTTTTTATTGAGGATCTGAAAATCAAGATCGGTATAGAGCTCGCCGGTAATGGACTTGAGCCAAAAGGCTGCTGCGCGGCTGGCCGGCCAGCTCAGGTCTATAAAGCCGCTGATGCTGTTCAGGTCCAGGGCGCCGCGCAGGTTGGTGGCCGTTACATTGCCGCTAATGGTCTTTAAGGTAATGGCGGCCCCATGGGGTACCCAAAGCTCAAAGGTAACATCCAGGCAAACAGCCTCATAGGTATTGCCGGGCCCCCTGTTCCAGGAGAACTGCTGGCCATCGCATTCATCCGCCGTAGTGATGATGCGGGCCTTTTCATCCAGCTCCGAGACCAGTTTCAGCACGCCTCCTTCCTGCCTGGCGGTAAAGGTGAGGGCATCGTTATGGGTGCCGCCATTGATGAGAATGGAGGCCCGCAGCTGCACCTCGGGCTTGTCCCAGCCCCTGAGCAGAATGTCCTTGCCGTGGTCCAGCTTCAGGTTCAGGGAGGTGCCGGAGGGGAGCGGCCAGCGCTCTTCCAGAATCTTTTGGGCCGGCAGGCTCAGGGGCGCCAGCAGCAGGAGGGTAAAAAATAAAGTTTTCATGGCATTAGCGTTTGCGGAGGTAAATATTGCTGCTGGTGCTGCGAACGGTTAGTGTACTACCGCCCCCGTTGAGGCTGGCCTTAATGGTACTCTGCCCGCCGCCCAGGTAGGTAAGGCTGGCTTCTTTACCGTCCTTGTTTTGTACCTTCAGGTCCAGATCGGTATAGATCTCGCCCACTACGGAGCTCAGGTGCAGCTCGGCTTTGGCGCTGGCCGGCAGGCTGATGTCGATCTCGCTGGCAACGCTGCTGATCATGCTGGGTCCCTTCTGGCTCAGCTCGCTAAAGCGTATGGTGATATCGCCGCTGGTGCTGTTTACAATCACCGGGCCCGATACATCCATCAGGCGCACTTCGGCGGTCTTGGACTTTACCTCCAGCTCGTTGCGCATGCCAATCACTTCAATATTATTGCCCCCCCAGTTCATCTGCTCAATGCTAAGCCTGGCATTTTCCGGCACCCGGATGAGGTACTGACCCGGGTTGGCCATGGCCTCGCGGATGAGCACCTGCCCGTCTTTGCTCTCTACCGACATGCCGGTATTGGTATTGTCTACGGCAGTGTTGTAGAGGGGGCGCAGGCCCTTGGCCCGCTCAGGGGGCGCTTCATAGTCCCTGGCCTGTATGATCAGTTCATTGCCTTTGTGGGCCTCTATGCGCAGCTCGGCCTTGTGGTACTGAATTTTGATGAGCTGGTCGGCCGTAATGCGCTGCTTGTACTCCTGCGCCAGGCCCGGCAGGGCCAGTGCCAGCAGCAGAAAAAGAAAGGTATGTTTCATGAGTAGGTGTGTTTTCTTGTTTTTGTACATGGGTTGGATGAAAAGGGCTGATCAGCGCTCTCTTTTTATATAAGTAGGGATATACTTTCATTTACCTGCTGGCGCACCACCTGCTGCAGCTCCTCATCCTGCAGCATCTTCTGCAGTTGGGGCACGGCCTCCTTCTCGCCCAGGCGGGTAAGGCCGTGGATGAGGGCCAGCTGTACATTGGGGTCGGTCTGGATGCCCAGCGAATGGATAAGCGCCCGGCGCACCTGCGGGTGCTGCTGGTAGTTCATTAAGGCTTCTACCGCCGCCAGGCGCACATTTACATTTTCATCAAAGTGCAGGGTATGGATGAGGGCCATCAGCAGCTCGGCATCGGCCTGGGGAGTGGTGGCGGCTACGGTTACGGCCTGCAGGCGCTGGCCGGTAGTGGCACCGGCCTGCAGCAGTCCCTTTAGCTCGCTGAGCTCCTGGCGCAGGGCTGTGAGTTCGGTAGCGGTGGGCTGCTCTTCTGCGGGTACGGCGCCCGCACCCCCTCTGCCCAGGGCAAAGCCTACTACCAGCAGGGACACAGCGGCCGCCACCTGCCAGGCCCATCCCCAGAGGAGGCGCACCTTTGGTTCGGCTGCAGGCAGGGCAAGGGGCGCCATCAGCGCCTCGGCCGACAGGGGGGACTGGATCTGCCGCTCGGCTAGGGGCCAGTGCAGCAGGCGGGCTTCGGCCTGCAGGTCGGGCGGCAGGGCCGGCTCCTGCAGCAGCTGGCGTAGCTGCTGCTCTTCGGCTACCGTCGTTTCGCCTTCGTAATAGCGTTCCAGCAACTCCCGTACATTATCCCAATTTCTCATAGCTACTTACTTTTAAAAACTGTTCCCGTAGTGTTTTGCGCGCCCTGGAAAGGGCTACCCGGATGGCATTGATCTGCATGCCGGTGATTTCTTCTATTTCTTCGTACGAGAGCTCTTCTACCTCCCGCAGCTGCAGCAGCCACTGCTGCTGCTCGGGCAGGCCCAGCATCAGCCGGCGAATCACCGCCTCATGATCTTCCTGCTCGGCCTGCTGATGGGGGCTGGCCTGGCCACTGTCTGTATACTCCAGCCCCTCCAGCCCCTGGCGTCCCTTGTACTGTTTGGACTTTAGCCGATCCAGGCACAGGTTGCGCACGGTGCGTACGGCAAAGGCCTCTACATTGCTGCACAGCATCAGCTTTTGCCGGTACACCCACAGGCGGAGCATGCCCTCCTGCAGGGCGTCTTCGGCCTCGGCGCTGTCTTTGAGCATCCAGAGGGCTACCCGGTACAGCCGGTTGCGAGCGGGTAAAACAGTGGTTCTGAAGTATTCGAGCTCCATATCTGCTACAAGGACGAGTAGGCAGGGGGTTCATTACAAAAAAAGCGGCAGAAATATTTCTGCCGCTTCTGAGACCCCTGTTGCCGGAGGAATTTACTGCTTTTGGATGTAGATGGTGCCGTTGAGGCTCTTCAGGTAGATCTCGGGTCCGCCGCCGTTTACATCACCCTGTACCCAGTCTTCGATCTTTACCCGGTAGGTACCCCCTGAGGCGGCTTCCTGCCGGGTGGTTTCGCTGCGCATTTTCATATCAAAGTTGGTGTACACATCGCCAAACTGGGTCTTGGCCTTGATGCTGAATTTTGCTTTGGCCGGTGCACTGATCTGAATCTCGCCATTTACATTGGTAAAGGACATGCTGCCGCTGGCAGGAAGCTCGGTGAAGCGGGCCTCGATCTTGCCATTGACGGTATTGACCAGGGCCGATCCGCGTATATCATGCAGCAGCACCGAGCCGTTTACATTGCTGATGTCCAGCTCGCCCTGCACATTCAGGACTTCAATAAGGCCATCGTTTACCGCCCGCAGGTTAAGGGAAAAGTTATGCGGCACCATAATGACCAGATCGGCTTTTTTCATCCAGCTGCTCACTTTTACGCTTACTTCGTTGCGATTTTCCTGCACCTCCAGGCCTATGTTGGTATCGGAAATGCGGCGCATACCCTCTACCGTTTCGGGCTTGTCGGATCGGCGGCCCCGGGCTGCGGCTGAGTAGCGCACAATTACCTCCTTGCCGGAGTAGCCCTCTACCTTAATACCGCCCTGCAGGGTTTGCACCTTAAGAATGCCGGGCTTGCCGGGTTCGCTAAGGGGTATGGCAATCTGGTCGCTGTCCTGATCGCTGCTGCTGTTCTGGGCAACTACAGGCAGCTGCAGAAACCACAGGGCCAGTAGCAGGGGGATGGATACAATGCTGTAGTTCATGATTAGTTTCCTTTTTTGAGGTACATGTCGCCATTGACGGTCGTTACCTTGATCTTAGGACCACCCTGGCCTACCTGCAGGGCGCTTTTTCCCCCTATTTTGTAGTAGGTGCCCCCATTGCGCTTTCCTTCTTCTTTAAGCGGAGCGGTGGTAACGGCAAAGTCGGTATAAAAATCGCCGGAGACGGAGGTATACTGAATGTTGGCCGCCAGCTGGGTAGGAAAGGTCAGGCGGATGGTGCCGTTTACGGTTGTAAAGTTGGTGTCGGTCTTGGGCACGCTTTTGCTCTGCACTTCTACATCGCCATTGACGGTAGCCGCCGATACATTGCCGCCGATGTTGGTGAGGCGAACGCTGCCATTTACATTGGAGCCACTGGCATCGCCCCGCAGGTCCTGGATCAGCACATCACCCCCATTGACGGTAGAGGCATTAACCACAGCCTGATCGGGAACACGCAGCACAATATCAAAGGTAACGGTACCGCGGTCTTTGGTGCGCTTGTCCCGATCATGCATGTTGTAGCTCCAGCTGCCGTTGCTGTTCTGCTTTACTTCTACCCCCGGACCATCGGCATAGACCAGAATGGTGTTTCCCTCCTGCCGGAAGGCCAGGGACCAGTCCCGCTCCAGCTCGCCGGCATCGGCATCCTTGCGGGCTTCTACGGTTTTTTTGGCCTGCAGCTCTACGGCCGTACTGCCATGCCCCCGCACCTCTACCTTGCCATGCAGGTTCATTACTTTTATGGTGTACTGGCTGCTGTTCTGGGGCAGATTGAGACGCTCACTGATGGTTTGCTGGGCCTGGGCCGCCAGGCAGCTGAGCATCAGCAGAAGGCTAAAAAAGGATATCTTTTTCATATGTTTAAAGTAAGGTTTGAATACTTTGAGTGATTTGTTGTTTTACCGTGCTATCCAGCTGCTCCTGCTCCAGCAGCTTTTGCATAGGCGCTACAGCGCTTTTTTCCTGCAGGGCCGTTACGGCTTCGGCCAGGGCTATGAGCACCAGGGGCGACTCCTGCAGCTCAAAGGAACGGACCAGCCCCTCCCGCACCTGCGGGTGCTGCGCATGTTGCTGCAGGGCTTCTATGGCCGCCAGCCGCACATTGATGCTGGGGTCGCTGTTGAGGGTATTAAGCAGGGCAGTGATCACCTCATGATCGGCCCGGGGCAGCTCCTGGCTCATGTTTACCGCCCGCAGGCGATCGGTGGCCGAGCGGCTCTGCTCCAGCTGGGTGAGTAGCAGTACCTGCTGCATCTGCACCAGCTGGGTCTGCAAATGGCCTACCTGCTGCTCATAGGGGTTTGCGGGCCGCAGCCAGTAACCGATGCCGGCCCCCAGCACCAGCAGCAGGGCGCCAGCCATGACCATACCAGCCTGCACCTGCCCGGACCAGAGAAGACGCCCCAGCCCCTGCTGCAGGCGCTGCAGCAAGCCTGGTTTACGCTCTGCAGCCTCGGTCTGGGCCAGCATGCTGTAAAAATTGGTGCGCAGCCTGTCGCTGGGCTCGGGCTGGGGCAGCTCTTCCATAGTTACCAGCAGGCGGGCATAGTCCTGCAGCTCCTTTTCAGAGAGTGCTCCGCTCTGCAGCAGCTGGCTGAGTTCCTGTTCCTGCTCCTGGCTCAGGGTGCCATCCAGGTAGTCCATCACCAGGGGTATGTAGCGATCGTCAATCATGTTGCACCTCCTCGTCTAGCTGGGCATAGAGGCTTTTCAGCTCCTGTATGGCCCTGAATACTTTTACCCGTATGGTATTTTCGGTACTGTTGAGCATATCGGCTATGTCTTTATACTTAAGGCCTTGAAACTTGCTAAGCTCCAGCAGCTCCCGCTTTTCGGCACTCATGCGCTCCAGGGCTTTTTGCAGCAGCCCTACCTCCTCCTCCCGGTCAGTAGCCGGGGTATAGCTGTTTTGCAGGCTGTTCTCTACCTCGGCCAGGCCATCGCGCTGGCCTTCGCGCTTGTTTTTGCGCCAGTGGTCGGCCAGTATGTTGCGGGCCATGTGAAACATCCAGGCCGTAAAGGCTCCCTTGCCCAAAAAGGTATGCCGGTAGCGGAGCATGCGGTAGAATACAGTCTGGGTCAGGTCTTCACTCAGCTCGGCATCGCGGGTAAGGCGATAGAAAAAGGCATACAGCGGCTTGTGGTGCCGCTCAAAGAGCAGGCCCAGGCAAGCCGTTTTGCCTTCTTTTACCTGTAGCATCAGGTGGTTATCGCTTAGCGCAGCTGGTTCCATAAGCGTTTTGCGGTAGGGTAAACTTTGACTTTGCCGGAACGTTACACCTACTAGCTACTTTTTTTTCGCTGCCCTGCAAGCCTTAGGTGAAGGGCGGGTCTTTTTAAGGCTAACCGGCAGGTGATCGGGCCAATTTCAGGGCGGCAGGCCTACCTGCCTGTGCCGGCCTGTGAACAGCAGGCTTTTAGGAGTCTGCTGCTTTTTTTACCTTTAACAGCAAGGGGCTGCACCTGCTCCGGCTATTTTTACCTACCCAGGATATACCCTTACAGCGCATCGTTTATGGCTACTTCCATGCAGGCTCTTTTGGTAAAGGATGGACAATTACACACCGGCCAGTGGCCCACCCCCCGTCCGGGCCCCGGCGAGCTGCTGGTAGCGGTGAAGGCTGCCGGCATCAACCGGGCCGATCTGTTGCAGCGGCAGGGCCACTACCCCCCTCCGGAAGGGGCCAGCCCCCTGCTGGGCCTGGAGGTAGCTGGCCTGGTACAGCAGCTGGGCGAGGGGGTAACGGACTGGAAGGTGGGCGATCGGGTATTTGGGCTGTTGCCGGGCGGCGGCTATGCCCACTATGCCCTGCTCCATAGCCAGCTGGCCATGCGCATACCCGAAGAGCTTGATTTTAGCCAGGCCGCCGCCCTGCCCGAGGTATTCCTGACGGCCTGGCAGGCCCTGGTGTGGCTGGCCCGGCTGCAGGCGGGCGAACAGGTGCTGATCCATGCCGGCGCCAGTGGGGTAGGCACCGCCGCCATTCAGCTGGCCCGGGCGTTGGGGGCTACTCCCTGGGTTACCGCCTCGGCCGGGAAACACCCCCTCTGCAGGGAACTCGGCGCCGGCCTGTGCATCGATTATAAAACGGAGGACTTTGCCGAGCGGGTGGCACAGGAAAGCGGAGGCAGGGGGGTGGATGTGATCCTGGATTTTATCGGCGCCGGCTACTGGCAGCAGAACCTTCAGAGCCTGGCGCTTGATGGCCGGCTGGTGCTACTGGCCTTTTTGGGCGGCACCAGGACCGAAACCAACCTGGCCCCCCTGCTGCGCAAGCGTATCTCGGTTTTTGGCTCTACCCTGCGCTCCCGCCCCCTGGCCTATCAGGCAGCCCTTACCAAAGACCTGGCGGCCTTTTTGCTACCCAGGCTTAAAAGCGGTGAACTGCAGCCGGTGCTGCACCGGGTATACCCCTGGCAGGAGGCAGCCAGCGCGCATCAGGAAATGGAGCAAAACGCTACGGCCGGCAAGCTGGTACTGGCATTCTCCTAAACATTCCCCCTGTTGTTCTGGTTAATGCTCAGGATCTTAGGTCCATTTTTTAACCAAAACACAAAAACCATGAAGAAGAATTTTTTTGTACTAGGCGTATTTTGTCTCTCCCTGTTTGCTGCCTGCGACTCTGACCGGCGCACAGCCCAGGGCGATGGCTACCAGGACACCACTGCTACCGGCACCGATACCCGCGCCGGCATGCTGGAAGATGATACCCGCGAGTTTATGACCGATGCGGCCAGCGGCGGCATGATGGAAGTAGAGCTGGGCCGCATTGTGCAGCAAAAAGCAACCAACCAGGATGTTAAGGACTTTGCCGCCATGATGGTAAAAGACCATAGCGCTGCAAATGAGCGCCTGATGGCACTGGCCCAGAGCAAGAACATACAGCTACCCCAGCAGATGAAAGAAGACCACCAGGAAGAAGTAAACCGCTTCCGGGATATGAAAGCCGGCCAGGACTTCGACAAGGAATATGTAAAGCTGATGGTAGAAGACCATGAGGAAGACATTAAAGAGTTTGAAGAAGCGCAGGAAGATGTACAGGATGCCGAGATCCGCCAGTGGGTAGACAATACCCTGCAGAGCCTGCGCCAGCACAAACAGCGCATCGACCAGATCAAAGAAGCCATGGACAAGCGCAGCTAATCAGCTACTAAAAGACCCTGCCATGCGTTTGCCGTACCAGCAGGCGCCCAAGGGGTTTTACTCGCAGCAGGCGGGCAGACAGGTCCGAGATAAAGGGCTGGCCAAACAACTGCTGAAACTGACGCCCCATCCACAAACGCCTGGCAAATAACTCCTGCCAGGCGTTTTTGTAGGCCTGCTCCAGGCTAGAGCGGTCCCAGCTGCCTGCCGGAGAGTAGTGGGCCAGAATGGTATCGGCGGCCAGCTTGCCTCCATGAATGGCCATGGCCATACCGTTGCCGCACAGGGGGGTAATGAGGCCGGCCGTATCGCCCGCCATCAGCATGCCCTCCTGCAGGGGGCTCTTTTGCCGAAAATTCACTTCATTGATCACCAGGGGCTTCTCCAGCAGAAACTCGGCCTGCTGCCAGATGGTCTTAAGCTGCGGATTGCGCCAAAGGTCTTTTTCTTCCATCGCCGCTATGCTTCCCCACTTGCGCAGGCGGTTGCGGCTGCCCAGGTAACAGAGGTTCCACTGGTCTCCTTCTATCTTGCTCAGCCCGCAATAGCCCCCGGGAAAGTTGTGCAGCGCCACTTCATCATGGGGCAGCTCGGCGCGGATGTGGTACTTGACCCCTATATAATCGGAGCGGTAGTCCATAAAGGGGCGCTCCAGCTGTTTATCCAGCCGGCTGCGCTTGCCCCAGGCGCCAATCACCAGCGGGCTGCTAAGTACCTCTCCCCCCTTAAGCTCGATCTGGTATTCATGCTGCTGCCTGCGTATCCCCTGTACATGGGCGTGCTGCCGGATCTCGGCGCCGGCGGCTGTGGCCTGCCCGGCCAGAAATTCATCGAAGTAGTAGCGGCTCAGGCCAAACCCACCCAGCGCCAGCGGCAGGCTGCTTTCCCGGCCCTGTACACTACTTAAGCGAAAGCGGGTGATTTGCGCCGGGGCAGCCGCATGGGGATAGGCCCCTACCGACTCCAGAAAGGGGCGTACCTCATTTGAGATATACTCACCACATACCTTGTGCAGGGGGTAGGCGCCCTTTTCCAGCAGGGTCACCGACAGGCTCCGCGGGCCAGCACCAGGGCAGCGGTAAGTCCGGCCAGCCCTCCGCCTATGATGATGACATCTTTCACCGGCTGCAATGGTAAAGTTTACTCATAGGGCTGCGGGCTGCTCCTCCAGGCTATTGGGGCTGCTGTGGGGTCCGGCAGGCCAGCGGGAGTGAATGATTTGGCGGGCCATTCCCTCAAAAATAAAGTGGTGGAAGGGCAGCAGGCTATACCAGTACAGGCGGCCGGCCAGCCCCCTGGGCCGAAAGGTAGCGGTTTGCACCAGCACGTGTTGTCCCTGCGCCTGCTGTCGTATGCAAAATTCCAGCCAGGCCTCGCCGGGCAGTTTCATTTCGGCATAGAGCAGCAGCCGCCCCTCCTGCCGGTTGGCCAGCAGCACCCGCCAGAAATCCAGCGCATCGCCGGCCTGCAGCTCGCTGGGGCTGCGGCGTCCCCGCCTGAGGCCTACCCCTCCTGCCAGCTTATCCAGCCGGCCCCGCAGCTTCCAGAGTCCGTTGAGGTAATACCAGCCCCGCTCACCCCCTATGCTCCAGATGTTCTGCAGCACTTTTTCCCGGGGCTCCTCAAAGGGAATTTCCCGTTTATCCACAAAGCAGCCCCAGCGGGGCACCTGTATATACTGCTGCAGCTGCAACAGCGCCTGGCTGCTGATGAGCGAATCCTTCCAGCTGCTAACCACCTCATTCTGGGCTATTTTATCAAAGGCTTTGGCCACAGCCTCCCGGTAGGGAATTAGCTGCTGGGGCACCAGGGCCCGTATGCGGTTATCCTGGCACACCACCTCATTGCGCATGCTGCCCACCAGGCTTACCGCCAGGGGGTAGGAAGTGGCCGTTACAAAATAAAGCCAGTAAGAGCTCAGGCGGGGGGTAAGCACCGGTACGGTAAGAATGTAGCGCCGCAGCCCCCGCTGCCGGGCAAATTGCAGGATCATCTGCTTGTAGCTGAGCACATCCGGACCCCCAATATCAAACGTCTGGCCCAAGGCCTGCGGCAGCAGCAAGACTCCCAGCAGGTACTGCATTACATTGTAGACCGCAATGGGTTGGCAGCGGGTCTCTACCCAGCGGGGCGCCACCATTAGGGGCAGTTTTTCTACCAGATCCCGGATAATTTCAAAGGAAGCGCTGCCCGAGCCAATGATGATGGCCGCCCGCAATACGGTTAGAGGAATGAGTCCATCGGCCAGCAGCTCCTCTACCCCCCTTCTGGACTGCAGGTGCGGGGACAGCTGTGCATCATTGCTGATGCCGCTCAGGTAGATAATCTGCCGGGCCCGGGTTTTCTCCAGTGCCTGCCGAAAATGCAGGGCCGACTGCTGCTCCTGCGCATGAAAATTCTGGTGGGTACTGCCCATGGAGTGCACCAGGTAGTAGGCTGCATCCAGATCCTGGGGGAGCTGCTCAAGCTGCTCGGGGTAGCGCAAGTCGGCCTCATATACCTGCACCCGGGCGGCCAGGGGGGGCTCCAGCGCCAGCCGCCGGGCATCGCGCACCAGGCACACCACCTCTATACCCTGCTGCACCAGCAGGGGCAGCAGGCGGCGCCCAATGTAGCCGTTGGCTCCCGTAAGCAGTATTTTCATGGAATGGCTTTATCAGCTAACCGCACAGCCCCCGAAGAGTTGGGCCGGGGCTCAGATAATATCTCTAAGGCGCAGGCTGGTCTTGATCTTTTCACCATCGCGCAAAAACACAAAGCGGATCTTTTTGCCATCCCGGCGGCGCAGCAGCTGGCTGAGGTCTTTTAGCTGCGAATCGGCCACCCGGGCGCCATTTATTTTATAGAGAATATCTTTTTTGCGGATATCGGCATTGGCGGCGGGTGAGTCGGGCCGGATATCCGCTACCTCAAATTCATTGAGATAGGGGCCTTTGGCAATAAGGGTCATGCCGGTTTTATTGAAGATAAAGGGATCTTTAAAAGCAGGTGATTTCTGCATATAAAAAGCCCCGCTGGGATAATCAAAATAACCACAAACCTACCCAGGATCTCGCCGCCAATGGTGCCGTCGCGGTCCTGCTCCTGGTGGGTAAGGGAGTAACTATCATGATCGGGAAAAGAGGAAAGCACATTTCTGAAAGAGCTTTTACCGATGGAGAACTCCTGCATTCTGCCGATGTGGCCGGAAATATCGCCCAGCAGGCCACGGCCCAGGCTGCCATAGAGGGTTTTGGAGGGCAGGCACACATCGGTTTTATCGGCATGGACCAGCAGGGCATGGCTGGCGCCGGTATCTACCAGCAGCTTCAGGGTGTGGCGCTTTCCTTCTTCATCGGTTACCTGCGCTTCAATAAAGGGCTTGGAATCTTCCAGACTAAGGGGCAGTTTCTCAAAGCCACGTGGCACCTTAAAGGAGCCCGGTTCATAGAGGGTGATCAGGTTGTTGTAATAATCGATTTTCACCACAAAACGGGCAAAGAGCTCATAGCCGATAATGCCATGCACCGGCACCCCCAGCTGGCTACCCAGCTCCAGGTAATCTTCCTGCAGCACCAGCAAGGGCTGGTTCAGCACCTGCACATTGGGCAGCAACATGCGCACATTTGAGGCCAGGTGGGCCTGTACGTCCTGTCCGGCGCCGGCGCCCCGCAGTGTCAGGGTGCGGTCGTAGGTCATGTTTAAGAAATCACTGTAGACCCGGTCGGTCAGGATGGGGGTTCGCACCCCGGTATCCAGTAAAACTCCAGGGGAATGGCATTGTCCAGCAATACCTTTATCAGAATAAGGTTATTGACCCGCCTGAAGGGAATCTCCACACTGCTCTGATCCTGCAGCAGGTTCATGCTCTGGATCTGGGCCTGTACGCCACCTGCCCCCAAGGCCACAAGCAGCCCTGCAAGCAGCCAGGATCGGAGCGCTCGCCAGTGCCTGAAGCATACAGAAGGGGTGTTAAACATGGAATATCAGAAGAGTTTATTGGCTTTTCTTAAAAGATACAAAGAAAATTGGCCATTTCCTGCTTATTGATGCCCTGATTTTTTTTGCCTACCCCCCTGCCATTACTTCTGGCGGCTAATTATTTAGAGTAAATCTAAATTATTGGCTACTTTTGGGGCAAATCCCTTTCTATGAACTATTTTTCTTTTGTACTTCTGGGGCTATTTTCTCTAAGCCTGCTGGGCTGCAGCGGAGAGCGCAGTTCTGAAAACACCACCGCTGCCGACACCACCGCCCAGGCCGCCGGCGAGGTAAATGTGTATACGCACCGCCATTATGAAAGCGATCAGGAGCTGTTCAGGCGTTTTGAGCAGCAAACCGGCATCAAGGTAAATGTGGTAAGCGCCAGTGCCGATGAGCTGATCCAGCGGCTGCAGATGGAAGGCCAGAACTCCCCGGCCGATGTGCTCATTACCGTAGATGGCGGCCGCCTATGGCGCGCCAAGAGCCAGGGCCTGCTGAGCCCGGTTCAGTCCAAGGTGCTTACCGATAACATACCTGCGCCTTTCCGGGACAAGGAGGGGCAGTGGTTTGGCCTTACCTATCGGGCCCGCATTCTGGCCTACGACTCCACCCGCATACGCCCCGGCCAGCTGGCAACCTATGCCGATCTGGCCAATCCGCGCTTTAAGGGGCAGATTCTGGTACGCTCTTCCGATAATTTATACAACCAATCGCTGCTGGCCTCCATCATTGCCCATGAGGGCTCCGAGGCGGCCCTTCGCTGGGCAAAGGGGGTAGTGGCCAACATGGCCCGCCAGCCCAAGGGCAATGACCGGGACCAGGTAAAGACCGTAACCTCCGGCCAGGGCAGCATTGCCATTGTAAACAGCTACTACATTGGCAATATGCTGGCTTCTGAAGATGCCGCCGAAGCCGAAGCCGGCCGCAAGGTAAAAGTATTCTTCCCCAATCAGGAGGGCCGCGGCACGCACATCAATGTGAGCGGCGGCGGTGTAACCCGCCATGCCCCCAACCGCCAAAATGCCATTAAATTTCTGGAGTATCTCTCCTCTGACGAAGCCCAGCAGGTGTTTGCCCAGGCCAATTACGAGTATCCTGTAAAAGAAGGGGTGGCCTGGTCGCCTACCCTGCAGAAGTGGGGCCGGTTTAAGGCCGATACTCTTGACCTGGAAGCGCTGGGCCGCTACAATGCCGAGGCAGTAACCATCTTTGACAAAGCCGGCTGGAAGTAAGCAGGTATTAACAACCAACAGGATAACAGGGCTCCTATGCCCTGTTTTTCTATTAAAATGGGGGAAACAAAAAAGCATCCGGTACGGAAATGGGGCCTTGGGCTCCGCTATCGCTACACCCACTGGGCGGTGCTGGCGGGCATTCCTGCCCTGCTGGTGGCTATTCCCTTTCTGACCATACTAGCGGGCCTGCTAAAGGGGCCCGGCGCCAACTGGCCGCATCTGGTGCAGACCGTGCTGCCCGACTATGTGCTAAACTCCCTGCTGCTGCTACTATATGTAGGCAGCTGTACGCTGGTGGTGGGTACTGCCTGTGCCTGGCTGGTCACTACCTGCCAGTTTCCGGGGCGCAGGTTTTTTAGCGGCGCCCTTATTCTGCCTCTGGCGCTGCCCACCTACATTGTGGCCTTTGTGTATGCGGGCATCACCGATTATACCGGGCCGCTGCAGCGCTTTTTGCGCGGGCCACTGGGCTTTAGCCATGAGCAGGCCTCTGTAGACATCATGAACATGGGCGGCATTGTGTTTGTGCTGAGCGCGGTGCTTTACCCCTATGTGTATGTGCTGGCCAGGGGGGCCTTTCAGTTGCAATCCCGCAGCCTGCTGGAATCGGCCCGCATGCTGGGCAGCGGGGCCTGGCGCATGTTTTTTGGGGTGGCGCTTCCCATTGCCCGGCCGGCGCTGGCCGGAGGCCTTTTTCTGGTGCTGATGGAGCTGCTTAATGATTATGGGGCGGTAAAGTACTATGGCATCTCTACCTTTACCACCGGTATCTTCCGCAGCTGGTTTTCCCTTGGAGATTTGCAGGCGGCTGTGTACCTCTCTGGCCTGCTGCTGCTGCTCATTGGCCTGCTGATTGCGCTGGAGCGCTGGCAGCGGGGCAAAGCCCGCTACCATGCCGCCAGCAGCGCCCAGCATACCCTTACCCCCTTTCGGCTGCGGGGCCTATGGGCTTTTGCGGCTTTTCTGGCGTGCCTGCTGCCTTTTCTGGCTGGTTTTGCTCTACCGGTGCTGCAGTTGGTGGTGTGGGCGGCGGCCACAGCGCATAAGGTAGTGGATGCCCGCTTTTGGGAGCTGATGGGCAACAGCCTGCGCGTATCGGCCGGGGCGGCCCTGTTGTGTGTGCTGCTGGCCCTGGTGCTGGTGTTTGCCGGCCAGCTGAGCCGGGGCAGGCTGCTGAAGGTGATTACACGCCTCTCTACGCTGGGCTATGCCATTCCTGGAGCTGTGATTGCTGTGGGGGTATTGATTCCCCTGCTGGGCTTTGACAGGCAGCTGAGCGGCCTGCTGGGCAGCCTTGGCGGAAAGCCGGGTGGGCTGTTGCTCACCGGGACGATCTTTGGGCTGTTGATGGCCTATGTGGTGCGCTTTCTGGCCGTGGCCTACAACCCTGCCGATGCGGGCATCAAGCGGGTGAGCCCCTATATGCTGGATGCTGCCCGTTCGCTGGGCTACCGGCCGCTAGCCGTACTCTGGCATGTGTACCTGCCGCTGCTGCGGGGCCCGCTGCTGAGTGCTGCCCTGCTGGTATTTGTAGACGCCATGAAGGAGCTGCCCCTTACGCTCATTCTGCGGCCCTTTAACTTCCATACGCTGGCTACCAAAGCCTTTGAGCTGGCCGGAGATGAAATGATTGCCGAGTCGGCCAGCCCGGCGCTGGTGATCGTGCTGAGCGGACTGTTGCCTGTACTCCTGTTGAATACCCTTATTACCGTAAAACCCCGTGCTGGAGCTAAAGAACCTGTACAAAAAATACCTGCGTAAAGATAGCTGGGCAGTCAGAGACCTGAGCCTTCGGGTAAACCGGGGGGAACTGCTGGCGCTGGTGGGCGAGAGTGGCAGTGGCAAAACCACACTGCTGCGTCTGATTGCCGGCTTTGAACTGCCCGAGGAGGGCGAGATTTACCTGAACCAGCAGAGGGTCTTTGGGCAAGGCACCTTTGTGCAGCCCGAAAAGCGCCGCATAGGCATGGTTTTTCAGGATTATGCACTTTTTCCGCACCTTAACGTAGGGCAGAACATTGCCTTTGGCCTGCAGAAATGCTCAGGGGAGCAGCGGGACAGGCGCCTGCAGGAACTGCTTGAGCTGGTAGGCCTGCAGACACAGGCCCATAAATTTCCGCATCAGCTCTCAGGTGGCCAGCAACAGCGGGTAGCACTGGCACGGGCACTGGCTCCCCGGCCCGATATTCTGCTGCTGGACGAGCCCTTCAGCAACCTGGATGAAGTATTAAAAGAACAAATGCGCCGGGAAATGCGGCGCATCATCAAAGAAAGTGACATTACCGCCCTTTTTGTCACCCACGATACGCGGGATGCCCTTACTACCGCCGACCGGATCATTGTGCTGAAGGAGGGCAGTATCCACCAGGCCGGTTCTCCCCAACAGGTGTACGAACAGCCGGGCAATGCTTATGTAGCAGGCTTCTTTGGACATGTTAACCTGCTACCGGCTACTGCCGGCCCGCAGGGGTACCTAACCCCCCTGGGCTTAATTAACTGCCACCCGGCAGCCCAGGCAGCGGAAAGAATACAGCTGTGCATTCGTCCCGAGCACATTGTGCCCTGTGCAGCGCAGCAGGCACTTTTTACCGGAAGGGTTGAGGAAGTGGTGTATTTGGGCAGCCAGCAAAGGGTGCATCTGCAGACCGAAGCCGGCCTGCTGATTGCGCATCTGGACGCTCTTGAAAAGGTAACCCCCGGGCAGTTGCTGCCTTGTCGCATTAAAGTAGCGCATATTACCCCAATTGCTTCGTAATTCTTTATTTTGCACCCTAACCTTACATATAAATCTGCCAGCGGCAAATGATCGATCATGCTGATAATCAGCTCAAATGAATGCCAGCGCTTAAAAGTCGGAAATAATAGCCGCAGATTTCTTGCACTACTTGCCTATATTTTTATACATTGTAGGCAAATAGTACCTTCGTAAGGTTATCATGAACTCCTCCCTAACCCTCACCAGCCTGGCCAGCCTCAGGAAAAGCTATTTCAATGTACTGGCTTTTTACATGCTTGATGAAAATAGCTGCGCCGACAAGCTTAGCTGCCTACTGAAATGGGGGGCTGAGCTCGAGATAAGCAAGTCAGAGTTGCTCCGGCTCATGAAAAACCCCTCCCTGCTGCCCTATCAGTCGCCGGAAAGCACCATAGATGCCCTTGCCCAGATCTATGACCTGGTGTACATGGTCTATATGGATGGCATTGTGGAAGATGTGGAACTGGCCGTAGTTACGGAATATGCAGCCCAGCTGGGCCTGGAGCCCTGCACGGTAAATGCGCTGCTCAAAGCCCTGGTAGCTGCTCAGCTGGATGGGGTAACCAATGAGGCCCTGCGCTCCGATATTATTGTGCACCCCGAAGTGTACGTAGAAGCCTAGAGGGCAATCAGCCCCTCTATATGCTGCGCCCGCACATAAACCTCTATAATAGCGTCACTTGATTCGGCCATTACCCGGGCGGTAAGGCTGGTATAATTGCCTTTACTTGATTTTTTCTCCAGCACTTCAGATTCCGGGAAAAGCTCCCGTACTTTTTCTTCATTCCCCTGCGGTACTATAAACTTAAAGGTATAGGCACTGGGCCAGGTGTATTCGATCTCCAGTTTTTCCCGGAAAGAAGCATACCGATTTTCTCTCTCTGCCATGGGTAAAAAGTTAGTTAGTATGTAAACGCTCAGGCCCTTTCAAAGATTCATTTGAGCAATCTTCACCTACAGGCCGTTGTACAAAGGGTCTAAAATCAAAAAAAGCTGCCTTTAGAGCAGCTTTTTTTGGGTATTCTACAGGCCTAGAAGAATCTGTAACGCTTGTCTTCAATCTCGGCCTTTTCTTTAATGGCTTCCATGATCATGGCGGCGGTGCGTCCGTAGCGGCGCTGCTGCACCTGCTCTTTTACAGCGGCATAATCGGCAATCTCGGCAGGCTCGGTCTTATTCACCGTTTCTACCATCACAATGCCCTGCTGCACCTCTATTGGAGCAGAGCGGGCACCCTCGGCCTGCCCAAAGGCGGCACCAACGGCAGCAGGTGCATACCCTACCGTAGCCAGGGAGAAGGCGCTGGGTTTAAGATCACTGGCCGTATACACACTGGCATCGGCGCCATATTTCTGAGCAATCTCTTCCAGGCTGCCCGACATGGAGGCCAGTCGGTCGCGGATGATCTTTGCTTTTTTCTCATTCTTCACCAGTGTGGTTACTTCTTCCCGTACATCAGCTACAGGAGCCAGTCCTTTTTCGCTGGAGCCGGTAAGGACGGCTACTACATACTGATCATCTACCTCAAACACACGGGACACATCCCCCTTGTCAGTATTGTCTTCAAACAGCCACATCACCAGCTGGCGGGCATTGAAGAGGTTGCCTACGCGGCGGTCGTTCTGACCTACGCCACGGGCTTCTTCTACGCTAAGCTTCTGCTCTTTGGCCAGGCGGTCAAAATCACCCTGATCGTTGGCCTCGGCAGCAAAAAGCTCTGCTTTGCGGTAGGCTTCGTTGCGGGTCTGATCACCGGCTACCAGATTGGTTTGTACGCGGGCCACTTTATACACCTGGTTGGTCTTAGGCTCGGTTACGTTGATCAGGTGGAAGCCATAGTTGGTTTCTACCACGCGGTTCACCAATCCTCGTTCAGATCTTTCAAAGACAGCCTTCTCAAAAGGCTCTACCATGCGGCCTTCGGCAAACCAGCCAAGGTCACCTCCGCGGGAGGCTGAGGGGTCATCGCTATTTTCGCTGGCCAGCTTGGCAAAGTCGGCTCCGCTGCGCAGCTGCTTCAGCAGGCCTTCGGCTTTCTGGCGGGCTTCGGCCTTCTGCTCGGGGGTTACCCCTTCGCCGGCGCGGATCAGGATATGGCTGGCACGGGCACGGTACTGGGCATCGGTAGCAATGCTGCTCAGCTTGTAAAGCACGTAGTTATCTTCCTGCTGAAAGGGGCCATACACCTGGCCCTGCTCCAGCTGGCCCGATACCTGCTGCAGCTCTGTTGGCAGCTGGTCCAGTCCATAGGTAGAGAAGGCAAGTCCGCCCTCGCTGTTACGCACGGCAAAAAGAGAGTCGTTGCGGGCAGCGGCCAGGTCTTCCTTCAGCTGGTTCAGCTGACGGGTAAAGGAGTCGCGGTCCACATCAGAAGCCTGAACGGGAAACAGCACATACTTTACGCTGCGCGTAGCCTCGCTCTGGTAGCGGCTCTTGTTCTTCTCAATATACTGCTGCAGCTCCTTATCGGTCACCTGCACGGCAGAGTCACCAATGGAGTAGTAGGGAATGTAGAGGTATTTGATCTCGGCTACGGCATTCTGGCTGGCATATTCGCGGCGGGCCTCGGCATTGGTCACATACTCGCTATAGAGCAGCAGGTTGTCGTATTTTACACGGGCACGGGCCGGGCGCAGGGTTTGCTCAAACATGTACCACTGCATTTGCTGCTGGGGGGGCATGTTCTGAATATTCTGCAGGTAATTTACCAGCTGGTTGCGGTCAAATTCGCCGGTTTCGGGATTGGTAAAGGCTTGCTGGATCTCGGGGCTGATGTTATCGCCCTGTACCATGTCTACCATTTCCTCGTCGGTAACGGTAAGGCCAAGTTTTGAAAACTGCTTGCCAAAGGCTTTCTCAGCAATAAGGGCATCCCAGGCCTGGTTGCGGATGGCCGCACGCTGGGCTTCGTTCAGGGGAGCATTGCTGCGCATCTGATACTGGTTCTCCAGCTCATCTACCTTGTCATTAAACTCCTGGATATTGATATCCTGCCCTGCAATTTCGCCTACCGAACGGTCGGGCGAACTGAAACTTGAGCCCGGGCCAAACAGATCGGCCATGATAAAGGCCAGAATTGCTACGCCAATGAATACCAGAACCAGTACTCCAAGCTTCTCTCTAATCGTGTTAATCACTGCCATTTTCTTGCTTTGAAAGAATCGCAAAATAAGGAGATAAAACCTTAATATCAAAATATTACCCCCTTGCGCCCCTGCATTTCTGTGTAGGGTTTAGCTTTCGCCGTCGCGGTAGAGGATCTGCAGGCGCACGGTGTTAATCCGGTTGCCCAGCAGGCTTTGTATGGTAAAGAGATAGGGGCCTATGCGCACCTCTTCATTTACGGGGGGTATGTCCTCATGCTCGGAGAGAATAAGGCCGCTAAGGGTATCGTAATCGCCGGTGGGCAGATGCCATCCCCATTTGTCGTTGAGGTAATCGATTTCGTGGCGGGCGCTCAGCAGCCAGGCATCGGGCGCCAGCTGTTGTTCTATGAGGTCTTCCTCATCATGCTCATCATGGATCTCGCCAAAGATCTGCTCAATGATGTCTTCCATGCTTACAATGCCCGAGGTGCCGCCAAACTCATCTACCACCAGGGCCAGGCTTTTGTGCTCGGTAATGAACTGAATGAGCAGTTCATTGGCCAGCATGGTTTCCGGCACAATGATGATGGGGGTAAGGATGGCCTGCAGATCCTTGGGCTTCTTGAAAAGCTCCAGCATGTGGCAGTAGCCAATTACCTCGTCGATGGAATCCCGATAGACCAGTATTTTGGAGTGGCCTGTTTTGATAAACTCCTGCTTGAGCGCTTCAATGCCCTCTTCAATATCAATGGCTTCCATTTCGGTGCGGGGAATCATGCAGTCGCGCACCTTGATGGTCTTAAACTCTAGGGCATTGTTAAAGATGCGGGCATCTACCAGCTCCTCTTCCTGTCCGGCCTGGGGGCGGGCCACATAGCGCTGGATAAAGTTGTTGAGGTCTACCAGCTGAAAAACGGGCCGGTCGTCGGGCATCTCGTGCCGCAGCACGTAGCGGATGATCCATTTGCTGGCGCCGATGATCACCCGCACCAGCGGCCACATGATCCAGTAGACTACCTGCATGGGCAGTGCCAGCAGGTGCAGCAGCCAGTTGGGGTTGAGCAGAAAAATACTCTTGGGGGTAAACTCTGCCGTAACCAGTACAATAAAGGTAGAAACCAGCGTCTGCAGCACCAGCACCAGCGAATCGCGCACCTCATTGCCCAGCCCGGCAGGCAGCATATTGCCAATGATGGGCTCCAGCACCAGGGCCATAAAATAGCCGTACACCACCAACGAAATGGTGTTGCCAATAAGGGTGGTGCCGATAAAGCCGGAAGGGTTGTTGATGAAATAGGCCAGGATGCGGCCGCTCAGGCTGCCCTGCTTACGCTCCAGCTCTATCTGCAGCCGGTCGGCCGACACAAAGGCGATCTCCATGCCGGAGAAAAAAGCCGAAAAGATCAGGGACCCCAGAATGACGTAAATAACGGACCAATCCATACCTGAGCTTTATGTACGTTTGCGTTTTGATTTTGATGCGCCGGACCGCTGCTGCCCCTGCTTAGGGCTTCCGCTGCCTGCCTGCTCCTGTTCCTGGCTTCTGCGCCGGCGCATGCTGTACCACAGCCACAAGACCAGCGTAAGCATGAGCCAGATGTAGGCATAGGCCAGCCCGCGGCTAATGATCTCGTAGATGCTGATCACCAGGCAGCCGGCACTTAGCGACAGCAGAGCCGTATCCAGGGTTTTATTGTTCTTCATCGTCGTCGTCGCTAAGCATGGTGGTACCCTCTGGATTCAGGATGGTGTACTCCGAGAAATCCTGTTTGGCCTCCAGGCCTACCCCCCAGAGGGTATCCAGTTTCTCGGTGATCATGACCCGGGCTTTGGTAAAGATGCGCTGGGTAGGCGGCGACCAGTGCAGGGTATCGGTGTGCAGGCTGTTATGGTCTTTTTTGCCGTCGATGAGCACATTGCCTACGGCCGTGTAGCGATCGCGCTCCCGGAAGTAGTACCCCTTGTCGGCCTTAAGGGTAGAGGAGGTGCTGCCATCGGGCTCATAAAACTCAATGTAGATGCCCTGGGGAAATTCTGAGTTCCCATTGTCGTACTCAAAGCGCTTGGGCGCCTCCACGCGGATGCGCACCACGGCCGAATCGCTGTAGAGCGTTTCAATGCTATCGGCCTCCATCATGGGCCCCACATAGGGGGGCAGATCGGCTATTTCTTCATTGCCATCGCACCCCCAGATGCCCAGACTCAGCAGCAAGAAGAGAACCAGTACGTGTTTCATTTGGCAAAAGTAAAAAAAGCGGCTTAAGAAAAGCCGCTTTTTTGGATCTATTCGAATTTATGTAGGTCTTAGTCGCGTGTGCGCAGGGTGGTGCTTTCACCAATCCAGCAGCCTACCCGGATGGGCTCGCCTGCCTGCTTGTTCTGGTCGAACAGCTCGGCCTTAGAGGGGAACTGGGCTTTGGCTTTGGCCATACCGTTAGAGTCGCCTGCTTTCTGATACATATCATAAGCGGCCAGGAAGATGGCACGGTCCTGCACAATATCCTGCTGCTGGTAGCACTCGTTGCTGCTGAAGTACAGGTTACCAATCAGGCTGTAGGCTCTGGAGGCTGAGCTTGGGTCAGACTCGATGGCTTTGTAGGCCAGTGAACGGGCCTCTGATTTGGCGCCCCGGTTGGCAGCACTTACAGCCTGCTCCAGGATAAGTTTGCCTTTGTCGGCAGGGGTCTTGGCCATGCTGATGGCATCGGCCATGTAGCGGTTGGCATCGGCAGAATTTCCTTCCTTGGCGCTACGCTCATACAGGTAACGGGCCATCTCAAAGGTTTTCTCATTGTTGTAGATGGTTTTCAGAGAAGCCATGTACAGCGGGCTATCGGAGCAGTTACCGGCACGCAGCAACTTGAATACCTTTTTGGCGGCATCTACATCGTTGGGGTTCTGCTTCATGCGGGGGCCAAAGTTCTGCTCCACAAATTTGCAGTCCACATTTACGGTTTTTACCAGCAGATCATCTACAGAGGCTTTGTACTTGGTGATATTTTCGGCCTGGTCGGGATATTGCTCCTGGGCTTTATCCAGCGACTGCACGATCATATCATAATAGTCCAGTGCCTGATCATCGGTAAGGGCCTTGGGGTTTGCCGTTTTGTAGCGCTGCATGGCCACCATAAAGGCAACTGCATTGGCATACGACATATTCTCCTTATTGAGGTCGGCGGTGCGCTTCAGGCTTTCATACACCATTGGCAGGCGCGTCTTGTCATTGATATAGTATTTGTAGGCATAGTAGGCCTTGCGCTCGGCTATATCGGCCTCGCCGCCAAAGTGCTTCTGGCGCAGATCGAACAGGGTAAGCACAGAGTCCTGGTATACTACCTTTTTGGCTTTGTCCTGCGCAGAATTGGCCAGCTCGTCGTAGATCTCAACGCCATTGATATAGATGGCCGGGTTGAGGTTTGGCGTATTCACCAGCAGCCAGTGCAGGGCATTGGCAGCCTCGCGGTGCTGGCCCATTTTATAACTATCGTTGTACAGGGCATTTTTTTCCTGAGCCTTGGGCTTGTTATCGCCCCAGTTCCACTCAGTCATGGGATTTCCCTGTTGTGCGGCAGCCTGCTGAGCGTTTGCCACACCAAATGCTCCGATAAAGAGCGCCATCCCCAAAAGTGCATTTTTCATTGTCGTCTTCATACTAAAATTCTTAATCGTACCTATACCTTTCAAACCAACGTTCATTTAGGGTTACCCCCAGGTTGATGCGGAAGAATCGCTCCCGGATCAGATCGTTTTCAGTTTTGCCCCGTTGTCCCAGCAAGAAGCTGGTATGTACGCCGGAAGCACCAACTGGAAAGGTTACGCCAAAATTTATGCCAAACTCATTAATTTGTTCACCATTTATTCGAAAAGGTGTTTTTTCTGCTTGTACACCCGTACGATACGTTATTCTGCTAAAGTAGTTTCTGGAAAAATAATCAGGGGTCCACTCGCCGCCCAGCGCAACGCGGTAGCTGTTGCCCATGCCTTCATTATTCCCCTGCTCAAAGTTCTGATACTGCTCCCAGTTTTGCAGGCGCACATCCGCTCCTACCATATAATGCCACAGCCGCCCAAAGGAAACGCCCGCCCCAATCGCTGCAGGTAAAAGCATTTTACCGGGGTAGTTGTTTGCAATTGTATCACTATAAATTGGACTATTTCCGGCTCCCTGCAAGCGCTGGGCACTGTAGAAGCGTTTGGCATTCAGGCTGGCCTCCAGCTCATAAGAGATACCGCCCATGATATAGGTTTGCCGTTCGGTATTAAGGTCTTTACGATAGCCGATGCCGCCGGTGAACATAAAGTCGGAGAAGCTGGTGCGGTTCAGGTAATAGGCGGTGTAGGTGGTAGCCGCTACGGTATCGCCCAGCATGGTGGTAGATACTTCGTTGGTGATGTTGCCAAAGACATACGACACCCGGCCGCCAATGGTAAGCCCCTTGTAGATGTTGATGCCGGTAGCAGCATAGGCCTGGGTAAGGCCGCCACTGCCCTGATACAGTACGGTGGCATTGCTGTTGGGCAGGCCCTGCACCGGCTCGGTAGCCTGCAGGTTGTAGCTTACGGTGCTGTAGGGGGAGAGGCCAATGTTGAGGGCCATTTTGTTGCGCAGCAGCGGAAAGGCCACGGCCAGGTAATCAAAGCCGCCACTGCTGAGGCGGTCTTGCGTATCGGTAGTGGCCAGGCGGCGCGATTCTACACTAAAGCCCGCCAGCGCGGTGGTGTAGTACGCATTGTAGCCCAGCATTGCCGGATTTTGAATGGAGATGAATAGTGGATGTGTATTTCCTATTCCCACGCCCCCCATGCCCATGTTGCGGGCTGTGGCCATGCTGTTGATATTCCCTATGCCACGAACCGTGTAGGGGGACTGCCCTACCTGTGCCAGGGCGCCGGTGGCGGCCATAAGGCTAAACAGCAGGAGCAGAACATTACTTCTGCAAAACATTGTATCGTAAAATCTCATTGAGCCCGTATAGCACCAATTCAGGAACCACAAAGAT
>NZ_AODQ01000060.1 GCF_000348925.1 Cesiribacter andamanensis AMV16
GTTCTTAGGCATAGGAAAAAGTCTACTGGATTAGGATTTGCTTACTTACACAGCCCAGGCACGCTGGCCTTCTCATAGGGAATGCAGGCATCATACCGCCCGGGTGTTTCGATGTAGCGCAAGGCCTTGGTGCTGCCGATTTCAGATGAGAAATAGCCCAGCAGCGTCAGCTCCTTGAGCATCCGGAAGGGATGAGGGGGCTGGTCTTTCTGTTCATTCTCCTTACGGGGCGCATACAGCTCATCATTGAGCCTGCTCAGGTACTGGTGGCGCTCCTGGGCAGACCCCTCCATAAAGGAGTGGCCAAACTCCTTATCAAAGCCACTCCGAATGTTGTCCAGGCCCTCCTGGAAGGCTTTCTGATCCCGCTCGGTATAAACATCCAGCACCATCATGGCCATAAAATTTCCTATACCCACGGCTTTGGCGCCGGGTGTATCGGTTTCGGGTATGATGGTCTCCCCGATCTCATCCATCAGGGCTACATCCGTATCGGTAAATAATTTATTGACCTGCTGCTCTTCCTGTCGGTTGCTGCAACCGGTCAGAAACAGCTCGGCTCCCAGCACGGTACCGCCCATAATGGTGGCTACAGCGCGTAATGCATCTCTTCTGTTCATAGTGATATCGTTAAGTTGGGACCTGCATCAAATGTTTCTCTTTTTTAGCTCCTCTACGGCATGGGCAGCGGCACGGGCCGTTAGGGCCATGTAGGTAAGGGAGGGGTTCTGGCAACCGCCGGAGGTCATGGCGGCCCCATCGGTAACGTAAACGTTTTTGGCATCCCATACCTGGTTGTGCGCATTGAGCACGGAGGTTTTGGGGTCGCGGCCCATGCGGGCGGTACCCATTTCATGAATGCCCTGGCCAATGGTGTAGCCCGCGTCATAGGTACGCACATTTTTCAGGCCGGCTACCTCCAGCATTTCAGCAGCATCGGCCATCATGTCCTTGCGCATTTTCTGCTCGTTTTCCTTTATCTCGCAGTCCATGGCCAGTACCGGCAGCCCCCATTTGTCTTTTACCTCTTTGTTGAGGTAAATGCGGTTTTCATGATAGGGCAGAATTTCGCCAAAGGCAGTAATGCCCATGCTCCACTGGCCGGGCTCGGTGAGCTCTTCCTTAAGATTGGCGCCTATGCCCATTTCGGCCACATCGCGCCGCCAGTTGCTGCGGCTGGCCGCTCCCTGGTAGCCAAAGCCCCGGATGTAGTCCCGCTTTTCGCCACCGAGGTTGCGGAAGCGCGGAATGTAAATCCCGGTAGGGCGGCGGCCATAATAATACTTGTCTTCATAGCCGGGCGCTTCGCCGGAGGCACCTGCCCGGAAGTGGTGGTCCATTACGTTGTGGCCCAGCTCACCGGAGCTGCTGCCAAGGCCGTCGGGCCATACATCGGTAGCGGAGTTCATGAGCACCCAGGTAGAGTTAAAGCTGGAGGCGCACAGGAATACCACCTTGGCTTTGTACTCCCGGGTTTCGTTGGTGACCCCATCCAGGATCTGTACTCCGGTGGCCTTTTTCTGGTCCTTATCATAGAGCACCTGGGTTACAATGGACCAGGGCCGCAGGGTAAGATTGCCGGTGCGCATGGCCGCCGGCAGGGTTGACGACTGGGTGCTGAAATAGGCCCCAAACGGACAGCCCAGCCAGCATTTGCTGCGGTACTGGCAGGCATAGCGTTCTTCAATAGCAGCTGTAAGGTTAGCCGTACGCCCCATGATAATGTGGCGCTGGCCCTTGTAATAGTCTTTTACGCGGTCCCGCACATCGGCTTCCACGCAGTTAAAATCCATGGGGGGCAGAAACTGCCCGTCGGGCAGGTGGGGTATGCCATCGCGGTTGCCGCTGATGCCGGCAAATTTCTCTACATGATCGTACCAGGGGGCCAGGTCTTTGTAGCGAATGGGCCAGTCCACGGCAATACCGTCTTTAAGATTGGCTTCAAAGTCAAGATCGGCAAGGCGGTAGCTTTGGCGCCCCCACAGAAGGGAGCGTCCGCCCACATGATAGCCCCGGTACCAGTCAAAGGGCTTATCCTCTACATAGGGGCTATCCGACTCATGTGCCCAGCTATCGATAACCAGCTCGTTGAGCACATAGTCCCGCTTCAGCACGGGGTGGTTCTGGATCATCTCCTGGGTAGACATGCCCCGGTGGGGCACCTCCCAGGGGTGTTTCTGGGCATTTACATAGTCCTTAATGTGCTCGATGTTGCGCCCGCGCTCCAGCAGGAGCACCTTCAGGCCCCGTTCGGTAAGTTCCTTTGCTGCCCAACCGCCGCTTATTCCTGAACCTACCACTATTGCATCGTATGTCTGCTCTGCCATGGTGTACTTTTAGTCTGTATTGTTTTAGTGTTGTTGTTTACTTGTTTTGTCGGCTATACATCGCAAAGTAAAATGGCCTCCCGGAGGGAAGCTACTTTATCTTCTTTCTGCGGTATAAATTCCTGAGCCACGTAGCCGGTGTAGCCGCTTGCCACAATGGCGCGCATAATGGCCGGATAGTAAAGCTCCTGGCTCTGGTCTATCTCGTGCCGGCCCGGAACCCCGGCCGTATGGTAATGCCCAAACCAGGCATGATGGTCCTGTATGGTGCGGATGATATCCCCTTCCATGATCTGCATGTGGTAGATATCGTAGAGTAATTTAAAGTTCTGCGAGCCCAGGCGCCTGCACAGCTCAATGCCCCAGGCACTGCTGTCGGCCATATAATCGGGGTGGTTTACCTTGCTGTTGAACAGCTCCAGCTGCATGACCACCCTATGCTGCTCGGCCAGGGGCATAAGCTGCTGCAGGCCAGCCACACTGTTCTGCAGGCCCTCCTCCTCGCTCATGCCCCGGCGGTTGCCGCTAAAGCAGATGAGGTTTTTATAGCCTGCCTGGGCCACTTTGGGAATCATGTCCCGGTAATTCTGCAACAGCCGGGCATGGTTGGCCGGCTCGTTCCAGCCATCTTCCAGGCTTATCTCAGCCCCATTGCACATTGAGGAATCAATGCCCTGTGCCTTGAGGATATGCCACTCAGCAGGACCAACCAGGTCGATGGCGCTAAAGCCGATCTCCTTTACCATGCGGCACAGCGCTTCCAGCGACAGAAAATCGTAGGTCCAGCGGCATACCGAGTGATTGATGTTCTTTTTGAGCACAGGGGGTTGCGTTTGTTCAGCCGAGGCGCCCGCACAAGCCGGCAGACCACCGGCCGCCACCATGGCAACCGAGCCCGCCAGCATTTTCTTCAGCACATCCCGTCTTGTTGTTTCGTTCATAGGGTTACGCGGCTTGTTCCACAACCTCCTGCTTGGCTACCCCTTCTTCCTTAAAGAAGAGCAGAAACAGCACCGTTACCAGCAGGGCAATGCCGGATGGGATCAGCCAGATCGATTTCCAGTCGTGGGTCTGGTCGGTCAGCAGATAGGCATCCGATACCAAACCCGCTACCCAAAAGCCAATGAGCATGCCCACCCCATAGGTGGCCAGGGTGATCATGCCCTGCGCCGCACTTTTGTAGCGGGGGCCGGCCTTGGAGTCGGTGTAGATCTGTCCGGACACAAAGAAGAAATCGTAGCAGATGCCATGCAGGGCTATGCCCAGCAGCAGCATATAGGCGCCCGAGCCGGCATCGCCAAAGGCAAAAAGGGCGTAGCGCAGCACCCAGGCCAGCATCCCTACCAATAACGTTTTCTTAATGCCAAATCGTGTAAAGAAGATAGGAAGCAACAGCATAAACAGCACCTCCGATATCTGCCCGATGGTCATTTTGCCGGTGGGGTTTTCCATGCCTACTTCGGCCAGAAAGGGGTTGGCATTCTGATAATAGAAGGCCAGCGGAATACAGATCAGGATAGACGAGAGAAAGAACACCAGGAAATTGCGGTTCTTGAGCAGCCGCAGGGCATCCAGGCCCAGCACATCGGATACGCTCAGTTTTTCCCCTTTGGGGATCTTGGGGGGAGTGGCCGGCAGGGCAAAGCTGAACAGGCCTAAGAGGGCCGAGGCTATGCCTGATAGCAGAAAGGTATTGCGCAGGGCACCCTGGGCCAGACCTTCGGCGCTATCCCACAGAAACAGGTAGCTAATGGCCAGACCGGCCACAATCCAGCCAACTGTACCCCATACCCGAATCACTGAAAATTCCTTGGCCGGGTCGGTCATCTGGTTAAAGGACACCGAGTTTACCAGCGCCAGCGTAGGCATATAGGCCACCATGTAGGCAAATACATAGGGGTAGAACTGTGCAAAATCCTCTGCCCGGAACATCATATACATCAGCCCTGCCCCCAGCAGGTGCAGGATGCCCAGGATGCGCTCGGCATTGAAGTACTTATCGGCAATAAGGCCAATGATAAAGGGGGCAATGATGGCCCCAAACGATTGCGTGGAAAAAGCCGCAGCGGTTTGTGCGCCGGTGGCCTGCAGGTTAGTGCCCAAAAACGTTCCCAGGGTTACAAACCATCCGCCCCAAATAAAGAATTCGAGGAACATCATGGCCGATAATTTAACGCGCGTAGCAGAAGTCATAGAATATTTTCTAAAAAAAGAGTTTCTTAGGTCAGGCCTTTAAAAACTGGTCGGCAAGCTGCAGCAGGCTGCCCCCTGCCTGGGTTGGGCCGCTGCCGGGCCTCACCAGAGGCCGCCGGCTTCGCCGGGATCTGTAAGGGATTCATAAGTCCCTGAGATCCAATAACACATAGTACGGGTAGAAAATCTAACAACAGGCGGTAAATAATTTGGGCCCTGCCCGGTTAAAAGCCTGTTAATTTTAAATTTTAAGATATTATTAAAATTAAATTTTTAAAACTTTCTTTTAGTCTTATTTTGAAAAGATGAAAAACGCCAAACTAAAAATGGGCATGATTGGCGGTGGCCCTGGTTCCTTCATAGGAGCCATTCACCGCATTGCCGCCAATATAGACGGTGCCATAGAACTGGTCTGCGGCGCTTTTAGCAGCGATCCCGAAAAATCCAAACAAGCCGGCCAGGCACTCCACCTGCAGCCGCAGCGCATCTATACCTCCTATGCCGACATGATCCGGCAGGAAGCCCGGCTGCCCCGGGAGGAGCGGATGGATTTTGTAAGCATCGTTACGCCCAACCATGTGCACTTTGAACCTGCTAAAATGGCGCTGGAAGCAGGTTTTCATGTGGTGCTGGACAAGCCCATGACGCTTAGCCTATCCGAAGCCCATGAGCTCAAAAAGATCATCGACCGCAGCGGTCTTCACTTCTGCCTCACCCATACCTATACCGGGTACCCCATGGTAAAGCAGGCGCGGCAGATGGTACACTCCGGTATGTTTGGCGCCATCCGCAAAGTATGGGTAGAGTACCCCCAGGGCTGGCTTAGCACCCCCCTGGAAACCGAAGACAACAAGCAGGCCTCCTGGCGCACCGATCCGGCCAAAAGCGGCAAAGGGGGCGCTATGGGCGATATTGGCACCCATGCCTTTAACCTGGCCGAGTATGTATCGGGCCTGCAGCTGAGCCAGCTTTGTGCCGATCTGAACCAGGTAGTGGCCGGTCGCCAGCTGGATGACGACGGCGCCATGCTGCTACGCTTCTCCAACGGCGCCTCAGGCGTACTGATGGCTACCCAGGTAGCCGCCGGTGAAGAGAATAATGTAAAGGTGCGGGTATATGGTGAGAAGGGCGGCCTGGAGTGGAAGCAGGAAGATGCCAACAGCCTGCTGGTAAAATGGCTGGACAAACCTACCGAACTCTACCGGGCCGGCACCGGCTACCTGGGCTCCCATGCCAGCCACAACAGCCGCACCCCTGCGGGCCATCCCGAGGGTTACCTGGAGGCCTTTGCCAACCATTACCGCAATTTTGCCCTCTGTGTACAGGCCCGTAAGGCCGGGCAGGAGCCCCAGGCCGAATGGCTTGATTTTCCCGGCGCTGACGATGGCCTGCGGGGCATGGCCTTTATCGAAACGGCCGTAAAAAGCAGCCAGAGCCCTGAAAAATGGACTCCTTTTCTACTTTAGCGTATCTATCTGTATCTATCTATAAAAACGCTTTCAAATCAATTCCATAATTGCTTTCATCCCATGAAACAGCTCGCATTTTTAGTTCTTTCCCTATTTTTGATCTCCTGCGGCGGCAACGATGGCCGCCAGGAGGGCGACCGTCCGGAGGGCATCGCCACCCAACCCGCCGAAACCGATCTGCAGGCACAGGGCCGGCAGCTGATTGCCAACTCCGACTGTGTGGCCTGCCATAAAGACAATGAACGGGTAATTGGCCCCTCCTATACGGAAGTGGCCCAGAAATACCCCAACAACGACAGCACCATTGCCTATCTGGCCGGCAAGATCATACAGGGAGGGTCCGGCGTTTGGGGCTCGGTGCCCATGACCGCCCACCCCCAGCACAGCCAGGAAGAAGCCGAACAAATGGCGCGCTATATTCTCTCACTAAACACCAGCAACTAATGAAGGTATTGATCTCGCTGGCCGGGTTTGCCCTGGCCGTTGCCGCCTGCAACAGCAGCACCCCCACCGAAACCACTCAGGACCAAACCAGCATGCAGGATACTACCCAAAACCAGCAGGAGTGGATCTCCCTTTTTGATGGCGAAACCACCCGGGGCTGGCACCGCTATGGCGGCGAGGCCGTAGGCAGCGCCTGGAAGGTGCAGGATGGCATGCTCTATCTGGATGCCTCCAACAAGGCCGACTGGCAGGCCAGCGATGGCGGCGACATTGTCACCGAACAGGAATTTGAAGACTTTCACCTGCAGCTGGAGTGGCGCATTTCCGAAAATGGAAACAGCGGCATTATGTTCTATGTCCAGGAAGATACCACCCAGTTCCAGTACCCCTGGCAAACCGGACCCGAAATGCAGATCCTGCACAATGAGGGCCATCCCGATGGCAAGATCATCACCCACCGGGCCGGCGATCTCTATGATCTGATTACCGCCAAGCCCGAAACGGTAAAAGGCCCCGGCGAATGGAACCTGGCCGAGATCATCAGCCAGGATGGCCAGCTCACCTTTCGCCTCAATGGTGCCGATGTAGTGCAAACCACTCTTTGGGATGATGCCTGGCGCAAAATGATTGCCGGCAGCAAGTTTAAGGATATGAAGGGCTTTGGCACCTACAAAAGTGGCAAGATAGCCCTGCAGGACCACGGCGACAATGTCTGGTTCCGCAATATCCGCATCAAGCGCCTGTAGGGCTGCTGCCCTTTCTTTGCAATCCCCTGCCCCCCGGCAGGGGATTTTTTTATGCCCTATTCCGGCAGATTGGTGTTTTAACACCCTTTCGCTAAAAAAGCCAGGATGAAACAAGGAGAAAGCAGCAGTATTTTTTAACTTATTAGCCGTAGTAACACGCTCTGTTATTTTTTAGCACGTATGGAAAAAAACACCCCCTCCCCTTCGCAGGCGTCTTCCTCGCGCCGCACCTTCCTTAAAAACTCACTGGCCGCCATGGCCGGTATCTACCTGGTGCCCCGCCATGTGCTGGGCGGGCCGGGCTTTGTTGCGCCCAGCGACCGCCTGCAGATTGCCGGCATAGGCGTAGGAGGCAAGGGCACCAGCGATCTCAAGAGCTTTTTTGATAGTGGCAAGGCCGACATTGCCTTTTTGTGCGATGTGGATGATGCCCGGGCCGCCCAAAGCCGCAAGGCTTTTCCCAAAGCTAAATACTATAAGGATTACCGGGAGATGCTGGACAAGGAACACAGCCGCATTGAGGCCGTATCCGTTTCTTCCCCGGACCACAACCATGCCGTGCAGGCCATGGCCGCCATGCAGCTGGGCAAGCATGTGTATGTGCAAAAACCCCTTACTCATGATATCTATGAAGCCCGCATGCTTACCCAGGCTGCCGAGCGCTATAAGGTAGTGAGCCAGATGGGCAACCAGGGGGCCTCCGGCGATGGCGTGCGCCAGCTGATGGAGTGGTATGGAGCCGGCATCATTGGCGATGTGCATACCGTCTATACCTGGACCGACCGGCCCGTATGGCCGCAGGGCATCCCCTGGCCCGGCACCAAAGCCCCCGTACCGGCCGGGCTCAACTGGGATCTGTGGCTGGGCACCGCGCCCTACCGGGACTATATAGAGAAACTGGTACCCTTTAACTGGCGCGGCTGGTGGGACTACGGCACCGGCGCCCTGGGCGATATGGGCTGCCACCTGATGGAGGCCCCCTTTCGGGTGCTGGGCCTGCAGTACCCCACCGAAGCAGAGTGCAGCGTAGGCTCTGTGTATGTAGATGAGTTCAAACGGGGCTATTTTCCCGAGAGCGCCCCTCCTTCTTCCCATGTAGTGCTCAAATTTAAGGGGCAGAATGGCACCCCCGACCTCACCCTGCACTGGATGGATGGCGGCATACAACCCGCCCGGCCCGAAGAGCTGGGCCCCAATGAGCTGATGGGCGATGGAGGCAATGGGGTGATCTTTGTAGGCACCAAAGGCAAGATGATGTGCTCTACCTATGGCGCCAATCCGCGCCTGCTGCCCACCTCCCGCATGGACGAGGTTAAGGTGCCCCAGACCATTCCCCGCGTAGCCGGGGGCATGGAGGGCCACTACCGCCAGTGGGTAGAAGCAGCCATAGCCGGCCCCGGCAGCAAAGAAGCCCAGGCGCTGAGCGCCCCCTTCTCCATTGCCGGCCCCCTTACCGAAACGGTTTTAATGGGCAATCTGGCCATTCGCAGCTTTGACCTTCGCACCCCCCGCAAGGATAATCCCGAACGCTTTGACTATCCCGGCCGCCACATTAAGCTGCTGTGGGATGGTACCAACATGCGGGTAACCAACTTTGAGCCGGCCAACCAGTTTGTAAAGCGGGACTACCGCAGCGGCTGGAAATTAGGTAGCTAGCCCAGCCCCTCTGCCCATGAACTGCACAAACGCAAAAAGCCCCTTCGCTGCCAGAAGGGGGCTTTTTGTATGCGTAGAGGCAAGCACTACCGGCGGTACTGCCGGTAATGCTCCCTAAATGGTTTTAGCGGTTTAGGGGCTGGCCTACCGGCACGGCACAGTCATGGCCTGGCTGACCATGGGGTGGGTTTAGGCCGGCCTGTACGGCGGGCTGCGCCTGCGGACGTCCCGGCTGTGGCGGAGCTACCTGTCCGGAGGGGGTACCCAACTGTGGCATTTGCAGGTTAGGGGCTGGCGCTGAGTTCAGGGGAGCGCCAACTTCAATATCGCAGCGGTGTCCGGGCAGGCCATGTGCCGGGTTAAGGGCTACCTCACCCGCAGGAGCGCTGGTGCTGGTAGGCGCTACACTGGCCGGCTGGCTGGCAGTAGCAGGGGTATCGGAAGAATTTGAACATCCTACTGCTACAAAGAGGGCAGCAGCCAGTACAAGGGGTAATGTACGTTTCATACGAAGGGTGAATTTAGGGCCGGATAACGCCTGCCGGACTAGTTATGATGTAAAGAAACGAAAAGTAAACAGTATCTATTCCTAAAGCCAACATCAAGGCGATAAAAATAAGTTTCCCGCTCTTGCTGAAAATTAGCCGGATGGGCCAATCCGGCAGCTGGCAGACGGCAATCCCCCCACCCGACCAGTGCTGCCAGCTCAACTTACACCCTCTGGCCTGCATGTTCAGGCATGTAACATTAGTAATCCTTTTTATCATTATTCAGGGGTATTTATGTGTATCTTGTGCCCGCATCCGCCAGCGCACTCTGCTTACAGGGCAGCTGCTGGCGGCAGTTATGCTATCAAACCCCTTAATTACTACTCGACTACTGCACTATGAAACACCTCTTCTCCTCCTTATTGATGGGCCTGGCGCTGCTATCCTTTAGCGCGTGTGAAACCGAAAGCGAAGGCAGGGTTACCTTTTATGTAGGCAATGCCGGTTCTGCCGGCGTTTGGGACCATATTTCGGTACAGATCGGCGGCCAGAGCGATAGCTTTTTTACACCCGAAAGCCGCAACATGAGCCTGAGCAACTGCGAGGGCGATGCCTATGCCGCTACCTTTATCCTCCCGCCGGGTAAATACTCCTATACGGCCAGCAACAAATGGAGCGGTACCGTTTATGTAGAAGGCGGCGATTGCAAGATCATTGAGCTGCAGTACTAGGCACGTTTAAGTATAACCCTCCATAAAAAAGCAGCCTCAGATTCTTATCCGAGGCTGCTTTTTTGTTATTCCTTATACCAGAGAACGTCTTTTGGACAAGGAAAACAGCTGGTTTAGCGCCTGAAGGAGAACCCTACTCCCAGCGAATACCTCATCTCCTTAAAATCAAGGGTGGTGAAGCCAGCCCGCAGGTGAAGCCCGCTCAGGTCCAGGATCAGGCCGGATTCATACAGGGCCTGGTACTCCAGATGGTCCGTATTTTTGGCATAGCTGGTGCGCACAAAATAGCCCCGATCATCATAGCTATCCATCTCCCATAACTCGCGGGAGTGGTACAGCCCGGCTCCGGCATACACCCACAGGGGGTAGGTGATCTTTTTGGTCAGGCCAATGGTGCCCGAGAGGTTACCCAGCTTTTTAGTGCCACTGTAACGGATATCTTCATAGACATTCCCCTCTACCCGGCCCTGGTCATCTACAGTAAAATAATCCGTTTCGGTAAAGAGATCTTCATTACCCCGCACCGAAAAATAGAAGCCCAGCGAGCGGTTGTTGATGGTACCCATGCTAAAGCCTATGGGCGACAGGCTGTCGTGCAGATAGGCCATGTAGAAGCGATCGGGGCGGCCAAAGCGCTTTTCTTTGCGTTTAGCCGTGCTGATCTCCTTTTGAATTGGCGCCGGCTCCGCGCATTGCTGGCTGGCCTTGTTGAACAGCTCAATGGCCTGTTGCTGGCCATAGGAGGTCTTTTGCTCGGCAGCCGCCCGGGCCAGGCGCAGGTAGGTTTCGCACAGCAGGCTTTTGGCCTTGGCTACATCCTGTCCGGCAGGGTAGCGGGACAGGTACTTTAACAGATGCGCCTCCATATCGGCTACATTGCCCTTTTTGGCGGCCTCCTCACCCCAGTGCATCAGTCCCTGCCGGATGAACTGGTGTGCTTCAGGGGCATGGGTGCGCTGGGTTCTGCCATTGAGGTAGGTTTCATACGCCTCTACAGAATGGGCCTTGGTTGCGGTTTCCCAGGCCAGCTCGTCCTCAGCGGTGGCAATGATCTTCTTGGATTCGGCATGGTCGGCCTGAAAGCTCAGGGCTTTTTGGGCGGCGGCAATCGCATCACGGTACTGGCGGTTCTGCATGGCTTTCTGGGCCTGGGCCAGCGCATCCCTGAAGCCATTGAGGCGTTTCATCTCCGGGGTCTGGTTGATGAGGGCAATCAGCTGCTGGGCCTTGGGCTCCCGCGCAAATACGGGATCCTGCAGAATGGCCAGGGCTTCCTCCCATTGCTTGAGCTCAATGTAGCGCTCTACTGCCTCCAGACCATTTTCTATCTTGCTGCGATCGAGCTCCCAAAGCCGTTTCCACTCAGCTGCGGCCTTTTCTGGCGAGCTGGTATTGCCCATGGCCAGGATGCGTCCCTGTTGCTGCTGCAGGCTGGTGGTCTGGGCCATCTCGGCCTCCAGCTGGCTGATGCGATCGGCCATGTGCTGCTGGTTGAGCTCTTTGGCTGTTTTCAGGTACTCCCCTGCCTGGGCAGGCTGGCCAATTTTCACAAAGGCCAGGGCGGTATAATAGTAGCCTTCTGCCCGGCCCGGATCGGCGATGATCAGGTCGGGGGCCGCCATCAGCACATCATCCCAGCGATTGCTCTGGATCATGCCTTTGATCTGGGACTCAAGGCTAAGAAAATCAGCACTCTGGCTATAGGCCGTAAGGCTGGCGCCCGTCACAAACAGGAGCAGTATCAGCGTTTTAAGGTTTCTCATTGTACTTTCTTCAGGATTAGATCATACTTGGTCTGGCTGGTGCGGCGCTGCAGGGCGCTCATATCACTATCCGAGAGGCCGCTCATCTGGGACTGGTAGTGCTGGGAATACAGGGGGGCTTCTTCTTCGCAGCCATAGTAAACATCCAGCTGCTTTTTCTGCTCCATCTGGTTTACGCAGGAGAGCGAGTTGTTCCAGTTGGTATAGATGGTACTGTGCGTATCATTGCCATAGCAGGAGCAGCCCGCCTGCTGGCAGGCCGTAAACAGGCGGATGCGCTCCGCCTCTACCTTAGCGGCATATTCCCCGAAGCGCTTCCTGTAATCGGTCATCTTCTGCCCCAGCAGGGTGCCAGTGGTCTGCAGGGAGGCCATACGGGCTACCCGGGCATCTTCCAGGATGCGGCGCTTGGTAGCATAAGCCTTTTTAATTAGCTCCCGAGCCTGCTGCTGGCGGCTGCTGAGGTTGGTGGTAAGCTGCCAGATCTCGTCATTGTGCTTTTTGATGCCGGCCTCCAGGGTGCCATCCCGCTCCTGGTAGGTGGCGGTTAGCTGGTTGAGCTCGCTCTGCTGGCTGTCAATGGACCTTTCTACCGTTTCAATCTCACCGGCCAGGCGCTCCTGCTCCTGCTGGCTCAGGTTGGGCTTGAGGGCATCGCTCTTTAAGCGCTGCAGGCGGGTTCTAAGGCTGGATAATTGTCCCGACTGCTGGCTGTGGCGCTCCCGGTAGGTGCTTTGCAGGCTGCTGCGGTTGGTCTGCAGGTTGCTGATCTCGCGCCGCAACTGGTCTATCTCCCGATCGTTCTGCTCCCGCACCTTTTCATCTGACTGGATCAGGGCTCCGTTTTCTTCCTGCTGCAGATCGGCCAGCTTTACCATAATGATGTCTATGCGGTCTTCAAAGGCATGTTTCTGGGCCGTTACGTACATCAGGTCGCTGATCCAGCTGCGGGTCATACTTTTGCTTTCGGCTACTACCTGGCTTTTGTACGTCTTGCTTAATTCTATGATCTCTTCCCGGAGCTTATCCGAATTGTCTTTCAGCGCCTGCATCTGTTTGTCCAGATCGGCCCGTTTGCGGGTAAACTCATTCTCGGAAAATTCAAAGGCGCGGATCTGATTCTCCTTGTCGGCAATTTTACGGTCATACTCCGCCTCTTTTTGCTTGAGCAGCTCGGGAGAAGCCGAGTGGGTACCCCCATTATCGGCAAAGTGGCGTTCTACATCACTTACGCCGGACTTGCGCAGCTCAGAAGCGGTACGGCTACAGCCGTTGCAGAAACGGCCGCGGCGCAGCTCGTCCATTACTTCCTTTTTTTCAATGTAGAGGGCGGTAAGCTCCTTTTTTAGAGTCTCCAGCTTTTGCTGTTCTTCCGAATAGGTCTGCAGGTGCTGGGAATTGAGCTTGCCCACTTTTTCATCGTTTTGCAGAATAAGCCTGGCTTTGCTTTCAATACTGGAAAGCGTGCCGCTACCGGCTGTCTGGGCCTGGCTGCGGGCCAGGGGAATGCACCATAAAATCAATAGCAGACCCAGAAAGATGCGGGCCGGGCGATAGTGTGTGGTTGGCATGAGGAGTATCTTTGGTATTTAATCAAGAAGGAAGGGAATGATCATCCGTTCGGGGCTACAATTATTTTTTTGCCCTGCTGCAGCAACAGGCCGGAGCTGAGAGGCAATCCTGAGACGATCCGTATTTTAGACAAGCCGGAGGCACGTCTGGCAGCAGGCTGGGAATTGACGCTCATTGATTCAGGAACAGGGCAAAGCAGCAGGTAACAGGCGTAAACAGGCACGGGCACGTACGTAAACAGCACACTTAAATAACAATGTTAAGAATAATTTGAAAAATAACAATGCAAGAGTGCGCTGGCAATGCCTTTCCAAAAAAGTGGGTGAGATCGGGCCGCTCTTCGTATATTGCACTTTTTTAACCAAGCCCCTGCTTGTAGCATGAATGAAGTACTGGAAAGAACCTTCTATCAGAATACGGTACAGGACTACCTGATCGCTTTTGGGATTGCCCTCCTTGGCCTGCTGCTTATTGCCAGCTTTCGGCGCACCATCCTGAGCCGCATTAAGCGCTGGACGGAAGGCACCAAGACCAGCGTAGATGATTTTATTGTTGAAAGCTTTGATCGATTTGGCATTCCCATGCTGAATGTGGGCGCCCTCTACATGGGCATCCAGTACCTGCAGCTGCCCGACCGGCTGGCCCGTATTCTGGGCATTGGCATTACCATCGCCATTACCATCCTGGTGATCCGCTTTGTATCAAACACCCTGCTGCTGGTGCTAACGGCCTACCTACGGCGCCGGCACCATGGCGAGGAGGATATCAGTAATTTTGGCGGCCTTAAGCTCATCATAAACCTGGTGCTCTGGTTCATAGGGCTGGCCTTTTTGTTTGATAACCTGGGCTATGACCTTACAGCCATTATTGCCGGTCTGGGCATAGGGGGTATTGCCATTGCCCTGGCTGCTCAAAATATCCTGGGCGACCTGTTTAACTACTTTGTGATCTTTTTCGATAAGCCCTTTGAGGTGGGCGATTTTGTGGTGGTGGATGATAAAAATGGGGTGATCGAGCACATCGGTATCAAGACCACCCGCATCAAGACCCTCTCGGGTGAGCAGCTGGTCTTCTCCAACAGTGATCTTACCTCCTCCCGCATCCACAACTTCAAGCGCATGCAGCAGCGGCGTGTGGTCTTTAAGGTGGGCGTTACCTATGATACCCCCCTTGAACAGCTCAAAGAACTGCCGCAGGTATTTAAGAGCATTATTCTGGAGCAGGATCCGGTGCGTTTTGACCGGGCACACTTTCAGGCCTATGCCGATTCCAGCCTTACCTTTGAGATCGTTTACTATGTGCTCAGCTCGGATTACACCACCTATATGGATATTCACCAGGCCATAAACCTGCGCATTTACGAAGAATTCCAGAAGCGGGAGATCGAGTTTGCCTTCCCCTCCCGTACGCTTTACCTGGCCGGCCAGCCAGCCGTAAAAGCGGCCGTACGCATGGAAACCACCCAAAACGGAGAAGACCGAAGCTAGGTAGCGGTTTCAGTACAGGGGCTGCTGCGCGCGCCACCTCCTGGCATCAGGGGGTGGCGCGCATTTTTTTGCTACCCCCTTACCCCCCGCTGCCGTCCAGAGCCGGCATACATAAGTATAGAAAAGAAATCAATAAAAGTATTTAAGTACTTTTATACTTTATATCGATTTTGCTTTTTATCTTTGTCCTATCACACCTAACCCTTGCTGCCATGATTGATCAAGACGAAAATATTCTGGACGTAACCACCCTGGTACCCCGCGAAAAACACCCAACCATTTTCAAGCGCTTTGAGGCCCTGCTGCCGGGCGAGCGCCTGATCATCCACAATGACCACGACCCCAAGCCCCTCTACTACCAGATGCTGGGCGAGCTGGGCAATGTCTTTAGCTGGGAGTACACCGAGCAGGGCCCAGAGTGGTGGAAGGTGATCCTGACCCGCCGTGCCGCCGGCGAGGCCGATACCACTCTTGGCGAGCTGGCGGCCAAGGATATCCGCAAAGCCCAGGTATTCCGCAAATGGGGGCTTGACTTTTGCTGCGGCGGCAAAAAAACTGTAAAAGAAGCCTGTGCCGAAAAAGGACTGGATGTTACCCTGGTAGAACAGGAACTGCAGCAGGCCGACCGTCTGCAGCCCGCTGCCCGTCCGCTGCCCTACAACGAGTGGGACCCTGCCTTTCTGGCCGATTATATTGTAAACACCCACCACAGCTATGTGCGCCAGATGTTGCCTGAGCTGAGCACCTATGCCCAAAAAGTAGCGCGCGTGCATGGCCAGCAGCACCCCGAGCTGCTGGAGATCAACCGCCTGGTAGAAAGCATCTGGGAAGAACTGATGGGCCACCTGCCCAAGGAAGAAGAAATTCTCTTCCCCTTTATCAAGCAACTGGTGCAGGCCAGTTCCAGCGGACGCCCGCTGGAAAAACCCCACTTTGGTACGGTTGAAAACCCCGTGCGGATGATGGAAATGGAGCATGAAGCTGCCGGCCATGATCTGGAGAAGATCCGGGAGCTGAGCAATCACTACACCCTGCCCGAGGATGCCTGCGGGAGCTACCGCCTGCTCTTTAGCCTGCTGGAGGAGTTTGAGAGCGACCTGCACCTGCACATCCACCTGGAGAACAACATTCTCTTTCCCAAAGCCCTGGAGCTGGAAAAAGCCCTGCGCAACTAATCCCTTTGCCACAGCCCCGCCATGCTGGTAAACGAACATACCAAAATTGCTGCCCTGCTGAAGCACCATCCGCAGGCACTGGAAAACCTGGTTTCGCTCACCCCTGCGTTTGAAAAGCTGCGCAACCCGCTGCTACGAAAGCTGATGGCGGGCCGTACCAGCATTGGCATGGCTGCCAGGGTTGGGGGCTGCAGGCCGGCAGATATTTTCCGGGCGCTCAAGCCCCTGGGGTTTAGGCTTGAGCCAGAAGGGGGTATGCAGCCGGCAAGCCGCCCGCCCATGCCAGCCTTTCTGGAGCAGCTGCCACCAGAGCAGCTGCACAGCCTGGATGTACGCCCCCTGCTGGCAGGGGGCACCGATCCCCTCAAAGAGATCCTCACCAGCCTGAAGGTGCTGCCCAAGGGGCTGTGCTTAAGATCATCAACACCTTTGAGCCAATCCCGCTCATTGGCCTGCTGAAGAAAAAAGGCTACGGGCACTGGACTGCCGCCCTGGGCGACACCTGCTACGAGACGTACTTCTTCCGGCAAACGAAACCAACAGATGATACAGCCAGCATCCTGGCAGCCCCTCAGGCCGGGGAGGCCGGGTGGGAAGCCCTGCTGCAGCAGTACCAGAACGGGTTGCAGCAGCTGGATGTGCGGGCGCTGGAGATGCCCCAGCCCATGATCTGCATACTGGACGCACTGGCGCAGCTGCCCCACGGACAGGCCCTGTATGTACGGCACAAGCGCCTGCCCCTGTACCTGCTGCCCGAGCTTGCCCAGCGGGGCTATGCCTACCGCAGCCGGGAAGTGTCCGAAACTGAAGTGCACCTCCTGATCTTCCCCAACTAGCATGATCCTCACCGGCGCTACTCCCCTGCAAAAAACCACCTCGCACCGCGTGGTGCTGCCCTTTTATGGCTATGCGGCCCTGGCCTTTCTGCTGGCCTGCCTGCTGCTGTTCTTCTCCAGCGGGGCCTTTCAGCTTCACTACTTCAATCCCCATACCCTGGCCATTACCCACCTGATGGCGCTGGGCTGGGGCACTATGATGATTCTGGGCGCCAGCCATCAGCTGGTGCCGGTGCTGGTGGAGGGCAGGCTCTACAGCGAGCGCCTGGCCTGGCTTTCTTTTGTGCTGGCAGGACTGGGCATTCCCCTGCTGGTGGGGGCTTTTTACCGTTTTGATATGGGCTGGCCGGCGCTGGTCGGCGCCCTGCTCATCAACCTGGGCCTGCTGGCCTACCTGCTGAACCTGGGCATGAGCATCACCCACAACAGCAACAGAAGCCCTTATGCAGCCTTTATTCTGGTGGCCATTTGCTGGCTGCTGCTCACTACCGGCCTGGGTGCGGTGCTGGTGCTTAACTTCAGCTGGCCCCTGCTGGAATATAACTCGCTGGCTTACCTGCCGATGCATGCGCACATGGGCATCATTGGCTGGTTTCTGCTGCTGGTGGTGGGGGTAGGCGCCAGGCTCATCCCCATGTTCCTCATCTCCAAATACACCAATACCCCCCTGCTGTGGGCCATTTTCGGCGCCCTCAATCTGGGGCTCATCAGCTTTATCCTCTTTACTCTTTGCGGGCACCCGCTTCTGCTGCAGATCATCCCTCCGCTGCTGGTGGGGGCGGGCATTCTGCTCTTTGGCTATTACTGCTACCAGGCCTATCGCCAGCGCATACGCCGGCAGGTAGACGCTCCCATGCAGGTTTCGCTGCTGTCCATTGCCCTGCTGGCGCTGCCCCTCCTGCTGGCCCTGCTGCTGGTGCTGTTTTATGCAGGGGATCATAACCGGCTGGTGCTGCTCTATGGGTTTTGCATCTTCTTTGGCTGGCTTACGGCGCTTATTCTGGGCATGACCTTTAAGACCCTTCCTTTTATTGTCTGGAACCGGGTGTACCACCTGCAATGCGGCCGGGGCAAAACGCCCAGCCCAAAAGACCTGTTCAGTGAGCGGCAGTTCAGGGCCATGGCCTTTTGCTATGGTAGTGGTTTTATTGGCTTTGCGCTGGGCCTGCTGCTGCAACTGCCCCTGCTGCTAAAAGCCAGCGCCGCCCTGCTGATAGCCGCCGCCTTTCTGTATACCCTCAATGTAGCCCGTACCATTTGGCATAAACCCCAGCGCGCATGACCTCAACTACCCCCTTAGCCGAACAAATCGCCCGGGCCACCGAAGCCCTCCGGCAGGTGATCGACCCCGAAATTGGCCTCAACATTGTAGACCTTGGGCTTGTGTACGGAATTCACTTTCCGGAAGCAGAAAACCGTATACGGATAGAAATGACCCTTACCTCGCAATTCTGCCCCATGGGCGAGGCCATTACCGACAGTGCCGCCGAGCTGATCCGGGAAGCTTTTCCGGAGCTGGAGCCGGAGATTATCCTGGTCTTTGACCCCCGCTGGGGCCACCACCTGATCAGCGAAGAAGGTCTCCAGTATTTAAACAGTTAACGCATGCTCAGCTATACCTGCAAAACCGCCATCAAGGCCGTGATTTACCTGGCCACCACCCCCGAAACCGGCCTCAAGAAATCGATTGGCGATATAGCCGATCACATAGGCGCCAGTGGCCATACGGTCAGCAAAATGCTGCAGACCCTGGTAAAACGCGGGGTGATCAACAGCACCAAGGGCCCCTCGGGCGGCTTTTACATGAGCCGGGAGCAAACCCTGCAGCCCATCATGCACATAGTAGATGCCATAGATGGCATGGGGCTCTTTAAAGAGTGCGGGCTGGGCCTGAGCCAGTGTTCCGAAACCCACCCCTGCCCCATCCATGAGCAATACAAAAAACCCCGGGAGCTGCTGGAAAAGCTCTTTCGGGAAAACCGGGTGGAGGACCTGCGCCAGCCGGTAAACAGCGGCCTGGCCTACCTGATCGGCTAATGCCCGCTGTGATCTGCAGACCCTTACACTCTCCCATATCGTACAGGAACCATTAACGCGTATTCACCCATGAAAACAAGCTTATTCCCTTTATTTCTACTGATGCTGGCAGGATTCAGCGGCTATGCCCAGGAACTCTCCGGCAAAAAGCTCTTCAGCGGCAGCTGCCAGGCCTGTCACTCCATTGGCGGCGGCGATATTGTAGGTCCGGACCTGGCCGGCATCTCCGACAGACGGGAGGCCGACTGGATCAAGGGATTCATCACCAATTCGCAAAAAATGATCACTGCCGGCGATGAGCAGGCCGTTGCGGTCTTTAGCAAGTACAACAAGATTGCCATGCCGTCTCACAACTTCAGCGAGGAGGAGCTCAGCAGCCTGATCAGCTACATTGATGAAGCCAGCCAGGAAGCCCAGGCCAGCGCTGCCCAGGCGGCCGCCGAGCCCGTCAGCCCCGCCAAGGGCACCGGGCAGGTACAGGCCAGTGTTGAGGATGACATGAGCATATGGGTAAAGCTAATCTTTGGCGGACTGGGCATTACCATCATCCTGCTCTCAACGGCTGCCATTTACCTGATCCGCATCCTGCGCAACTAGGCAAGAGGGGTAGCGGTAAAGCCATTGAACTAGTAAAATTTAGTGTGTAGGTTAACTACAAAACGGCCCCGAGGATCTTCCCGGGGCTATTTTTTTCCTGCCGAAGCACCGCAGCGGGTTCTATCCAGACCCACATATCTCAGGCAACCTGCCCCTTACCCGCTATGCAATTCACCCCGTCCCTGCTGAAGGGCCCGCATCCCCCGGCTGACTGAGTGGGGAAAGCAGGCTGGCCGGCTTAGGGTCTGCTCCTGATTTCCCCTTGGGCGCCCGCCATCCCTCATGTGTGCTGCGCCCTGCGGGTGTTGTGGAAAAACAAAGCAAAATGGAGGTTGTTCCATAAGCAGCAAACCTGACGTTCTACTTCACGCACCCATATTCTATGAATACGCTAAGCCTACATCCCCTATTCCGTATGCTGGTACCAGCGGCTTTTTCCATACTCCTGCTCTCCTGTGGCGGAAGCAGTTCCGAGCGGGAAGCGGCGCGCACCGCAGAGCAGCCACAAAGCGGATCCACCGAACTAACAGAGGCCGAGGCCCTGGCCGACCCCATGAAGGTCAAGGGGGTAGGCCCCATACAACAGGTGAGCCTGAATGCCACCATCGACCAGCAGATGGTGCAGGAGGGCAAGCAGATCTTTGAAGAAATGTGTACGGCCTGCCACAAGGTTGAGGAGCGGTATGTAGGTCCGCCCATGAAGGAGATCACCACCCGCCGCAGCCCGGAGTGGATCATGAACATGATCCTGAACCCCGACCGCATGGTAAAGGAAGACCCCATCGCCAAGGCCCTGCTGAAGGAATACCTGGCCCCCATGGCCAACCAGAACCTGACCGAGGAGCAGGCCCGCAAGATCCTGGAGTATTTTCGCACCCTGAGTGAAGTAGAGGGGCTGGACCAGCAGTCCTGAACAGGGGGCTGGTCCACTAGTAGCACCTCTTTGGTACGCTTAAACAGAAATCATCTATGGTTGTATTCATGATCGGCGTACTGGCTGCTGCCTATGCCCTTGCAGTGGGCATCAGCCGGTATACGAAAAAATAAGCGGATGGATGTGAGATAGCACAAGCGTATCCGTATAGGGGTGGTTAGTGTTCAAAGCTGGGATCCCTGCCAAACACCCCTCCATAAAAAAACCTCATACCGGAAGTATGAGGCTCTTGGCTTTTTTTGTGATCCCGTTAGGATTCGAACCTAAGACCTACTGCTTAGAAGGCAGTTGCTCTATCCAGCTGAGCTACGAGACCCTTTGAGTGGCGCAAAGATAAAACTTTTCTCCAGATCAGACAAACAAAATATTTGCCAAAGTAATACCACTATCCAGCCAAAAGGAATGCCTCCCTTTTGCTTCAGGGTCTTATTCTCCTCAAGAAGAGCACGTGCACTGCCCTGCCATTCATTTTTATGCCTGTCAGCTGGAGGTTCGCAGTCTTTTTGGGCGCTTCTGCAAACAATCTTTCCATTACTGGTTTGAGTTTTTAACTTCGCCCATAGTTTTCAAACCACGATATCCCCATGTTCCCAAGCATAAATCCCACCACCACCACCGCCTGGCAGCAGCTGCAGGCCCATTATTCCACCATCCGCCCGCTCCACCTGCGCAGCCTCTTTGCCCAGGATCCTAAGCGCTTTCGGAAATTCAGCCTTCAATTTGAAGATATCCTGCTGGACTACGCCAAAAACCGCATCACCGAAGAAACGCTCTCCCTGCTGCTGCAGCTGGCCCGGGAGTGCCGCCTGCCCGAGGCCATAGAAGCGATGTTCGGTGGCGAAAAGATCAACTTTACCGAAAGTCGTCAGGTGCTGCACATAGCCCTGCGCAACCAGGCAATACCCCTATTGAAGTAGACGGGCAGGATGTGATGCCGGAGGTGAAGCGGGTGCTGGCGCAGATGAAAGACTTCTCCGAAGCCCTTATCAGCGGCAGCTGGAAGGGCTATACCGGCAAGGCCATAACGCATATCGTCAACATTGGCATTGGGGGCTCCGACCTGGGCCCGGTGATGGTAACCGAAGCGCTCAAACCCTATAAAGTGCCGCATATCACCACCCACTTTGTTTCTAATGTGGATGGCACGCACATGGCCGAAACGCTCAAGGGGGTAGATCCTGAAACGACCCTCTTTATGATCGCCTCCAAGACCTTTACCACACAGGAGACCATGACCAACGCCCACACGGCCCGGGACTGGTTCCTGCAAAAGGCCGGTAGCGAGGAGTATATCAAAAAACACTTTGTGGCCCTCTCTACCAATACCGAGGCAGTGAAGGCCTTTGGCATCGATCCCAAAAACATGTTTGCCTTCTGGGACTGGGTGGGCGGCCGCTACTCGCTCTGGTCGGCCATTGGCCTGTCCATTGCCTGTACCATTGGCTTTGAGAACTTTCAGGCGCTGCTGGCCGGCGCCCACGCCATGGATGAGCACTTCCGCCGGCAACCCCTTGAAAAGAATGCGCCTGTGTTGCTGGCGCTGCTGGGCATCTGGTACAACAACTTCTTTGGCGCCGACAGCCATGCGCTGCTGCCCTACGACCAGTACATGCACCGTTTTGCCGCTTACTTTCAGCAGGGGGATATGGAAAGCAACGGCAAGTCGGTAGACCGCAACGGAGATCCTGTGCCCTACCAGACCGGCCCCATCATCTGGGGGGAACCGGGCACCAACGGCCAGCATGCGTTCTACCAGCTCATCCACCAGGGCACCAAGCTGATTCCCTGTGATTTTCTGGCGCCAGCAATCAGCCACAATCCCCTGGGCGACCACCACCCCAAGCTGCTGGCCAACTTCTTTGCCCAGACCGAAGCGCTCATGAACGGCAAAACCGAAGCGGAGGTAGAGGCCGAGATGCAAAAAGAAGGTCTCTCCGAAAAGGAAATACAGGCCCTAAAGGCCTACAAGGTCTTTGAAGGAAACCGCCCCACCAACTCCATCCTGTTCAAAAAACTGGACCCCCGCACCCTGGGCAGCCTTATTGCCCTTTATGAACATAAGATCTTTGTGCAGGGGGTGATCTGGAACATCTACAGCTTTGACCAATGGGGCGTGGAGCTGGGCAAGCAGCTGGCCAAAAAGATCCTGCCCGAGCTTACCAGTGAAGCGCAGATCAGTACCCACGACAGCTCCACCAACGGGCTCATCAACCAGTATAAGGCGTTCCGGAAAGAAGCCTGATCCCCTACCGATAAAATTGGCGCCCGGCAGCTTGTTGCCGGGCGCTTTTTTTCCTCCACTCTTATGTACTTCCTTAAATCAGATTTCAGAAAAACCCCCTTTGCCCTGCTGCAGTTATCCCTAAACAGCTAGGGGTACAGCCGGCAAGATCAGGCAGGGGCCTGATAAAGATCATATGGCCCGGCGCCCGGCTACTGTTACTTTGCACCATCAAACCAAGCAGCTGATGCTGCCAAACGGAGCTCATTCATGAACAAATCCATATTTATAGCCACTGCAGAGCCCAATAGCGGCAAGTCCATCATTGCCCTGGGCCTGGTGGATATGCTGTTGAGCAAGGCCCAGAAGATCGGGTACTTCAAACCCATCATCCATGCCGACCCGCGGGAGTCGCGCGATGTGCACATCGATACCATCGTGCGGCACTTTAACCTGCAGATCGCCTATGAGGATACCTGGGCCTATACCGGCGCCCAGGCCCTGAAGCTCATTGAATCCGGCAACCAGGGGGAGATCATCGACGCCATCATCGCCAAGTACAAACAGCTGGAAGAGGCCTATGACTTTACGGTGGTGGAAGGCTCTGATTTTCTGGGCGAAGGCATTGCCTTTGAGTTTGATGCCAACGTATCCATTGCCAAGAACCTGGGCGCACCGGTGATCATTGTGGTTACGGGCGAGGGCAAAACTACGGCCCAGATCATCAACTCGGCCATTACCATTCTGCGCAACTTCCAGCAACGGGAGGTACAGGTGCTGGCCATAGTGGCCAACAAGGTAAAGCCCGAGCAGGCCGAAGATGTGCGGGAACTGCTGCAGGAACAACTGCCGCAGCGCGTTATCCTGTCGGTGATTCCGGAAGACCGCAGCCTGAAAAGCCCCACCATGAAGGATATCCTGAACATTCTGGGCGGCAGGCTGATGTTTGGCGAACAGCTGCTCACCAACCAGGCCGATCACTTTATCATGGGCGCCATGCAGGTACCCAACTTCCTGAACCACATCAAGGAAAATGTACTGATCGTTACGCCCGGCGACCGCAGCGACATTATCATGACGGCCCTGCAGGCCAATATTTCGGCCAATTACCCCAAGGTAGCCGGCATGGTGCTCACCGGCGGCTTTATTCCCGAAGAGCAGGTGCAGCGCCTCATTGAGGGCCTGCAGACGGTAGTGCCCATGATTGCCGTAAAGGAGCCTTCTTTCCAGACCGCAACCCGCATTGGCAACATCCAGTCCCGCATTACGGCCGATAACGAGCGCAAGATCCGCCTGGGCATCGATACCTTTAAGCGCTATGTGGATGTGCAGGCGCTCGACGAGAGGATCGTTACCTATACCCCCGAGGGCATGACCCCTCATATGTTCCAGTACCAGCTGGTAAAATGGGCCAAGAGCCAGCGCAAGCACATTGTACTGCCGGAGGGCAATGATGAACGCATCCTGCGGGCTGCCGGCCGCCTGATCAGCCAGGATGTGGTAGACCTTACCCTGCTGGGCGATCCGGCCCAGATCAGGGCCACCATTAACCGCCTGGGCCTGGCCGTAAACCTGGACAGGCTGCGGATCATCAATCCGGCCACCTCAGACCGCTACGAGGAGTATGTACACACCCTGTACGAGCTGCGCAAAAGCAAGAACATGGAGCTGGAAATGGCCCGCGACCTGATGACGGACGTCTCCTACTTTGGCACCATGATGGTGTACAAGGGGCATGCCGATGGCATGGTGTCGGGCGCCATCCACACCACCCAGCACACCATCCGCCCGGCCCTGCAGTTTGTGAAGACCAGGCCCGGTTTCTCGGTAGTGTCTTCGGTCTTCTTCATGTGCCTGCCCGACCGGGTATCGGTCTTTGGCGACTGCGCCGTAAATCCCAACCCCACGGCCGAGCAGCTGGCCGAAATCGCCATCTCCTCGGCCGATAGCAGCAAGCGCTTTGGCATAGAGCCCAAGGTGGCCATGCTTTCCTACTCCTCCGGCGCTTCGGGCGAGGGGGCCGATGTGGAAAAAGTACGCCGGGCTACGGAGATCGTAAAGCAGCGCCGCCCCGACCTGAAGGTGGAAGGCCCCATTCAGTACGATGCGGCTGTAGACCCGCAGGTAGGCCGCCAGAAACTGCCCGGTTCCGAAGTGGCCGGCCAGGCCAGTGTGCTGATCTTCCCCGACCTGAACACCGGCAATAACACCTACAAGGCCGTACAGCGCGAAACCGGGGCCCTGGCCATCGGCCCCATGCTGCAGGGCCTCAACAAACCCGTAAACGACCTCAGCCGCGGCTGTACCGTTGAGGATATCTTTAACACCGTAGTGATCACCGCCATTCAGGCGCAGGAGTAAAATTAGTATTGGGTATTGAGTAGTGAGTATTGAGATGATGCATCTCTTTTACCACCTCCATACTCACTACTTACTACCTAATACTCAATACCAATAAAATGAACATCTTCGTTGTAAACTCCGGCAGTAGCTCCATAAAATACCAGCTCTTTAAAATGCCTTCCGATCAGCCCATTTGCTCGGGCCTGGTGGAACGCATCGGGCTGCAGGGGGCAGCCATTACCCATAAAGTCTATCGGCAGGGAGAAGAAACCCGCCTGGAGCGGCAGCTGGACCTGCCCGACCATGAGGCCGGTCTGCAGGAAGTAGCCCGCCTGTTATCAGATCCCGAGATCGGGGTGATCCGCGATCCGGCCGAGATCGATGCAGTAGGCCACCGTGTGGTGCATGGGGGCGAAAGCTTTGCGGCTACTACCATCATCAGCCAGGCGGTAAAGGACAAGATCCGGGAGCTGTTTGCCCTGGCACCCCTGCACAATCCCTCCAATTACCTGGGCATTGAGGTAGCCGAGCGTATCTTTGGCCGGGCCAAACAGGTGGCCGTTTTCGATACGGCCTTTCACCAGAGCATGCCCGAGCAGGCCTACCGCTATGCCATCCCCAACGCACTTTATACCGAGCAGGGCATCCGCGCCTACGGCTTCCACGGCACCAGCCACAAATACGTAGCCGAGCAGGCGGCCGCTTACCTGCAAAAGCCCGAAGCGAAACTCATTACCATTCACCTGGGCAATGGCAGCAGCATGACGGCCGTAGAGGGCGGCAAGTCGCTCGATACCAGCATGGGCTTTGGGCCCAACAGCGGTCTGATCATGGGCACCCGCTCGGGCGATATCGACCCCAGCATTATCTTTCACCTGATCAACCAGCTGGGCCAGGACCCTAAAGAGGTGAGTGGGCTGCTGAACAAAAAGAGCGGCATGCAGGGCCTGACCGGCTACAGCGACATGCGCGACATCACCAACGCCCTGGAAGGGGGCAGCCCAGAGGCCGAGCTGGCCTATTCACTCTACGCCTACCGCATCAAAAAATACATAGGCGCCTACACCGCCGTGCTTAATGGACTGGATGCCCTGGTATTTACCGCCGGAGTGGGCGAAAATGATGCGCTTATCCGCCAGCGGGTATGCCGGCAGCTTGAGTACCTGGGCATTGAGTTTGATGAAGAAAAGAACCAGCAGCGCAGCAAGGGCATACGGGAGATCAACACTCCTGCCTCGCGGGTAAAAATTCTGGTGATCCCCACCAACGAAGAGCTGGAAATTGCCCGGCAGTGCTTTGCCCTGCTGGAGTAAAGTGCTTAGCTACCCCCTGCTTCCCAGAGCGTGTAACAGCTTGAGAGCTGAATGATTGGAGAGCGTAAGACCTTTCAGGTTTTTTTTAACCTGACAGGTCTGGTCATTAGCAAGCTACTTTCTGGTCATCAGCAAGCTACTTCCCTACTATCAGCAGCACAAGGCCCTTCTGCAGCTCCTCATTGGTGCACGATATAGCCGGCGGCCAGATCAGGGATAGCCTGCAAAAAGGGGCGTATAGTGAAAGCGGCGGCGCAGCTGCAGTTTAATACCCAGGGTATAGGAACGCAGGCCAAAGGGCTCCCGTGCCTGATAGGTAGAGCCCAGGTAATAGTTCAGGGTAGGCATGAGGCTAAGCTCATAGCTCCCAAACAACATCTGGTTATAGCCCGCGCCCAGCATCAGGTCGTAGTTGGATTGCTCCAGCAGGTTATCGGCCGAGGGGAAGCGCAGGGTCTGCACCCATGCCCCATTCTGGTAAAGCTCGGTACGGCCGCGCAGCAACAGGTTAGCTCCGGCTCCGGCACTCAGGTGAAAGCGTCTGCGTGCCCCTTGCCAGAAGAAATAGGTGGTGCCCAGCTGCAGGCTTCCATAGGTATAGGCACTCACCAGCTGGCGCTGCTGGGTAGCATAAACCGGACGGGCCTCCAGCTGCCCCTGGCTGTTCAGGCTGCGCTCCAGGGTAGTGACCGTGCCATCGGTATAGGTGTAGGCCACATTTTCCCGCAGCTTCAGCAGGCTAAGGCTGCCCTCCAGCTGCAGGCGGCTGCCAAGCGCCCTGCCCACACTGGCCCCCACCGCATAGCCCATGCGATCCCTGCCAGATGTTGCTTCTTTGCTCAGGCCGGTGATCAGGATATCATCTTCCCGCAGAGGGTTAAAGCTCCTGTAGGCATAGCGGGGCGTAAAGAACAGCC
>NZ_AODQ01000061.1 GCF_000348925.1 Cesiribacter andamanensis AMV16
GTCCAGCTCCGGCCGCAGGCTATAGACCTGGCCAAGGGGTAGTTTTACGCTATAGGTGCATCTGCCTGTACGCTCAGGCTTTGCTGCAGGCTGTCATTGGCAAACAGGCGCAGGCCGCTGGCAGTGGGGAGGGGCTGGCCGTTTTGCGTGTTCAGCACCCGGCCCGACACCAGAATATAAGGGTTCTCTTCATAAAGCTTCACAAAGTAGATATCCGAGTGTTCGCTGCCCTGTGTTGCGGCATAGTAGCCCATGCTGCCCTGTGCGTTGGTGCGGAAATAGGCCTCCCAGCCAGGGGTGTTAATCGCCTCATTGGGTAGTTTGGCAGCCGTCCAGTTGCGCCAGTTATCCCCCTGGCGCTCTGCTACCAGTATATCCTGGCTCCCGGCGCGGTTGCTGGTGTAGTAGAGGGTTTTGCCATCGGCCGATAAGAAGGGGGCCAGCTCGTTGTCATCGTCCAGCGTACGGATCTTTTTGGGTGCGCTAAACTTGCCATTGGCCTGGGCCTGGCTTACAAATAGATCGCTGTGTTTGCTGTTGTGGCGTTTATGGTAGCTCATCAGCAGCTGGTTGCCATCGGCACTCAGGTAGGCGGTGGAGTACAGCCCCTTGTTCTTTCTGGCATAGCTGGCAATCTGCACAGCTCTGGGGGCGCCCCACTGGCCGGATTCGCTGCGGCTTAGCAGGGAAAACCCCCTTTTGCTCCAGAAGTCTCCACTTTTAGTAAAACGGCCCATGATCATGAGCGTTTTGCCACCATCTACAAAGCCAACTACGGCATTGTAGCGCGCCAGGTTAAGCTCGGGAATGCGGATTGCCTCCGACCACTCACCATCGGCTCCTTTTTTACTGTACCAGATATCCTGGCTATCGCCCTCTCCATAGCCATTGGCCGGGTGGTTTACCCGCACAAAGTAAAGCTCGCTGCCATCGGGCGAGAGCATGGGGTTAATTTCGGCATACGTGCTATTGATGGTAGCCGGGGCCTTCTGGGGAGTAAAGCCGGGCTGCTGTGCCAGGGCAGTACCAGCCAGGCAGGCTAGTAACAGGGCGCTGCCAAAGAATATATGTGAATTCATCTTCATGACTTAATACGGAAGCTTGCTTTCTTTTTTAGTGGTACCAAATACCAGGTTCATGCCCAGGCGTACATTGGCACTGCGGGCATTTTTATAATCCAGACCCGCCAGCACATTGTCGGTAACCACGTACAGCTGAAAGGGGGTAAGCCGGAAGCTAAGGCCGGTGCCAAAGTTGGCATACGAGCCGTTAACAGCTGTATAGCTCAGGGCAGCACCCAGGCGGCGGCCAAAATCCTTATGAATAGCGGCTGTAAAGCCGGGCATCAGCCGCCCTCCATATACCTCAGCAAAGAGAACACCGGTAGTATGTACGCTTCGGTGAAGCTGGTAGGTGGCATTGGCGTACAGACGCGTAGGCAGGCCGGTTCTATACCCATCAATATCCCGCTCCTGAGGCTCAAAGGCCTCGCTGATGGCATCTATGGCCTCCTCAAACGCCTCGCTTTCGTCTTCCACATCCTGCTCGGTGAAGGCATCGAATTCTACACTGGTCCGGTTTACCCGATATTCCCGTGCACCGCCTTTCCAGTTGATAAAGCCAAGGTTCTGCAGGCTCAGGCCCAGCTGCAAGCGGTCGCTGTACTGATAGGTGGCGCCCAAGTCCAGGCCCCATCCCCCATTGGACCTCAGGTACTGGCGAATGCTGGCCTCAGTAGGATCGTCGGCCAGTTCTTCACCGGTTACCTGCACCAGCATTTCGCCTTCCAGCCGCATACGGCCGGCATCGGGCAGGGTGGTCAGCTTCATGTTCAGGCTTTGGGTATGCACATTAAAAAGGCCATTGAAGCGCTTCAGGTTAGCGCCAAGCGTCAGCTTGTCGGTCAGCAGATACGAGCCACCCACTGAGTGCTCAGCATACGCCAGGGCATTCACAGAAGGCTCCAGCTCTATGTTGGCAGGGCTTGACTGGAATTCCTCATCTACCAGTTTGAGCAGATCGCCAGGCACCATCATGCTTTGATGGGCCTTAATGCTGGCACGGTAGCGCAGATACAGGCGGGGGCTGGCCCGCAAGCCTATGCCAAACAGGTCTACCTGTGCGCCGGCCTGCACCCAGTTCTTGTCCCTGAGGGCGCTCCTGAGATGGTCCAGATTAAATTCAGCTTCGCCTTCGGCATTCTCTACAAAAAGCGTATTGTAGGAGAGGCTATTGCTGGACCCCCATACGGCTACGGAAGAGATGCCCGGCAGGCCTATATAGAAGGGCTGCGCAGGCACAAAGGCCGGATTAAGGTAGGTAGATTGCGGCAGGCTGCGCATGGTGCCCAGGGTAGTCTCCTGCTGCGCCCAGGCACCAGCCATCCCCCCAACCCAAAGACACAGGGTAAGTAAACGGTGTTTCATGTAGGTAAGAAATGATATAAGGTGGCGATACGCCAAAAGAAAAGCATCAGACCCGTCCGCGCCTATCTCCAGCCACATGCCCGTGCAAATGTAGCGCTTGTTATTGATGCGTTTACAGAAAAACAGGCAGGAAATTACATACCTGAAAATGATTCTGATGAGACAAAAAAAGAGGCCTGCCACATTACAGCAGCAGGCCCTTTTGAGATATAAGTACCGGAGCGCTTAGGCCGTAATACCAGCTTCTTTCAGCGCTTTGGCCGTGGCAGCCCCAATTTCGGCGGGGGAGTCCACTACGGTGATGCCGTTTTCACGCATGATCTTCATTTTTGCAGCGGCCGTATCATCGGCACCACCAATAATGGCACCGGCATGGCCCATGCGGCGGCCGGGAGGGGCTGTCTGGCCGGCAATGAAGCCGATCACTGGCTTTTTGTTGCCGTTCTCGCTGATCCAGCGGGCAGCTACTGCCTCATAATTACCGCCGATCTCCCCGATCATAACAATGGCATCCGTTTCGGGATCGTTCATCAGCAGCTCAACCGCATCTTTGGTAGGGGTACCAATAATGGGGTCGCCCCCAATGCCGATAGCCGTAGAGATGCCCAGGCCGGCTTTTACGATCTGGTCGGCGGCTTCGTAGGTAAGGGTTCCCGATTTGGAAACGATGCCCACACGGCCCGGCTTGAACACAAAGCCCGGCATAATGCCTACTTTGGCCTCGCCCGGTGTGATTACCCCTGGGCAGTTGGGCCCGATCAGGCGCACATTTTTGTCTTTCAGGAAGTTTTTGGCGATGGTCATGTCCTTTACCGGAATTCCTTCGGTAATGGTGATGATCACCTTGATGCCGGCATCGGCTGCCTCCATAATGGCATCGGCAGCAAAGGCCGGTGGCACAAAAATAATAGAAACATCGGCGCCGGTAGCTTCTACAGCTTCAGCAACAGTATTGAATACAGGACGCTCCAGGTGCTGCTGCCCCCCTTTGCCGGGTGTTACCCCACCGACTACGTTGGTGCCGTACTCAATCATCTGACCGGCGTGGAAAGTACCTTCAGAGCCTGTGAAGCCCTGAACGATCACTTTCGAGTTTTTATTTACCAGAACACTCATTAGCGGAAGTTTTTCGTTTGCACAAAATTAGAAAAAAGCGGGGCATACACAAAAATATAACCAAAAGGCTATAGCAGGCCCAGCATTCGTTTCAGGCGATAGCGAATGTATTTCATACGGTAATCTTTTCGATGGATGCCGATCATGTGAAAATGGGGATGTCTGCTGACTTTCCCGGGAACAATACCAAAATCCAAACCTGTTTTCCAGGCAGCATAATTAAAGCTTAGCTGATCCCGTTTGCTTCCGGTTCTTACCTCTTCCCACCACAGTTCCATAGTCTTGATTACATGGGAATCATGATGCTTTCGGATGAGTACTGTATTTACGTTCAGCCCATTGTGGGCAGGATATCCTTCGGCCCGGTAGCGGGCTATTTGCCTGTTCATGACGGAGGGATCGTCTTTAAGGCTTCCATTATGCATAAAAGTAAGCAGCACCTGATGCTCCTCGTAGAGGCAGTCCCGACCGGTGAGGCTGCTTTGCTTGTGATCAAAGGCCCACATGGCTTTTTTCTCCAATAGCTCCCAGGCCCATTCCACAACATTTCCTTCTACCACCACATTGCCATCAATGTATATGCTGGCCTCATAGCCGGGCAAATACAGATGGGGCAACAGTTTGTAATACCTGTTCTGACGGGTAGGGTCCAGCGGCGGAGGGGTTACCACCAGGGTTTTCCAGGGCCGGGCCTTCAGGGGGGTATCGCTAAAACATATAAAATCGGCCCCCTTAATTTTTCGCTGTGGCAGTAGCCCTTCATACCCTCCCATGATAGAAGTATAGATTGCTATTTTCTTCATATACCAAGAACTCTTACTTTTGCAGGCAAAGTTTCCCAAATTTCCTGTGAATACGCCAGCCGCTTCTGTTATTATCTCCATCTACAATAAGTTTAACTACCTGGAACGGGTGCTGGCGGGCTTTGAGCAGCAGAGCCGGACGGATTTTGAGGTTATCCTGGCCGACGACGGCTCCAATGGAGAAACCCTGGCTGCCATCCGGCAGTACCAGCAGCAGGCCCCCTATCCCCTCAGGCATGTGTGGCATGAGGATAAGGGCTTTCGCAAAACCCGTATCATGAACAAGGCGGTGGTGGCGGCCGAGGCCAGCTTTCTGATCTTTGTAGATGGCGACTGCATTCCCCACCCCAGATTTGTGGAGGAGCACCTGGCCCATGCCCGGGAGGGGGTAGTGCTGTGTGGCCGCCGGGCCAACCTCTCTGATAAACTAACACACTGGCTTACCCCTGAACGAATCCGCCAGGGAGCGCTCCAGCACATGACGGGCAGGCTGCTCTGGGATAGCGTTGCGGGTCAGTCGCGCGATGCCGAAAAAGCCATCTACATCCGCAACAGCCCCCTAAAACCGCTGTTTCCACAGAAGTTCAAGGGGTTGCTGGGCTGCAATTTCAGCCTCTACAAAAAGGACCTGCTGGACATCAACGGCTTCGATGAGCGCTACGAGGCCCCGGCCGCCGGCGAAGACACCGATCCGGAATACCGCCTGGGGTGGGCGGGCAAAAAATTTGTGTCGGTAAAGAATTACGCCATCCAGTACCACCTCTACCACAAACTATTACCCCGGCCCGAGCAGAGCCAACGGGTGCTGGCGCAGGTGCTGAAAGAAAGGAAAGCCTATTCCCGCTATGGCATTCAGCAGGCAGGGAGAGAGAGCCTGTCTTAGGCTTTTGATCCACCTGCCGCGGCTGGCTTTGGGCATACCGAAAAACGTATCCTGTATTTCTTTTGCGCACTGGCGCTGATGCGGACAGCAGGAAGTGAGGACCTGCAAAACCTCAGGAGACCTTTTCGAAACAGCTCCTTATAGACGGGGTTATTACCACATAGATACAATGGTAAGGCTCTTCTTTACTTTCTAGTAAGCTGGATCAAGAACATTGCTCTTATACTAAAATTTGGTTACGATAGATTAAAGATGATGAAAGTGTTGGTTACAGGGAGTGCAGGCTTTATTGGCTTTCACCTTACAGATAAACTGCTGAAATCCGGCTATGAAGTAGTGGGCATCGATAACATTAATGAGTACTACGACCCTGCACTTAAATTTGCCCGGCTGGCCCAAAGTGGTATTGAACAGGAAAAGGTACTTTGGCACCGCGAGGTACAAAGCAGCAGCTTTCCGGCTTACCGCTTCATTCGGATGAATACCGAAAACCAGGGAGAGTTGATGTCGCTATGCGCACGGGAAAAATTCGATATCATTGTCCATTTGGCAGCTCAGGCGGGAGTACGCTATTCGATTCAGAATCCCGATGCCTATGCTCAGTCTAACCTGGTAAGCTTTCTGAACATCCTGGAAGTAAGCCGGCATACCGCCATAAAACATCTGGTATATGCCAGTTCATCCTCCGTGTATGGCCTAAATGAGAACATGCCCTTTTCGGTAGAGCATAATGTTGATCATCCCGTTTCCTTGTATGCTGCCAGTAAAAAAGCAAATGAGCTAATGGCCCATACATACAGCCATCTGTATAGAATTCCTACCTCTGGTTTGCGCTTTTTTACGGTATATGGTCCGTGGGGCCGGCCAGACATGGCCTATTTTCTTTTTGCCGATGCCATCACCAAGGGCAAACCCATTCAGGTGTTCAATCATGGTAAAATGAAGCGGGACTTTACCTATGTGGATGATATCGTCAATGGCATCATCAGCGTGATGGTGAAGCCTGCAGAGCCTGACCCTAACTGGAGTGGCAAAAACCCGGACCCTGCCCGGTCTACTGCGCCCTACCGCATCTTAAATATTGGTAATAATGAACCGGTTGAGCTTATGCACTTTATTCAGGAAATTGAAAAAGGCATGGGCAGAGAGGCTATTAAAGAAATGAGGGGCGTGCAGCCAGGGGATGTTACCGCTACCTGGGCCAATGTAGACGACCTCATCGAAAATTTTGGCTATCAGCCCAAGGTTTCCATCGAAGAAGGGATCAAATCCTTCACCAGTTGGTATCGGGCGTATTATCAGCAGTAGTTCATTAACGCCCCAACAGGCGATGAAAACTGTATTTGATCTCCTGCTTTAGCTCTTTCAGGGGTTGTTGCAATACCAATCCCGTTTTGTCCCAGCCGGGAACCAGTATCCTGCGGCTGCGGTGGCCTAGCAGGCGTATCCAGCGGCGGGTACCCTGCTGCTGCACGGCATCTACCAGCGAGCCGATATCCAGCGAGTGCACCTGGGCGCCAGCGTGCCATAAGCGTTCCTGCACGGCTTTGCTGGCAGCCCCGGCTGTAGGCAAGACTACAGCAACCTTTGGCAAATGCTCCAACACCTTTGGATACCACTCGTCTATGCTGTGGTAAGCATCTTTGGCAGGGGTTTGTACATAATAGTCGATGGAACCAAAAACCAGCTCCACCAGCTCCTGGGGCACACTTCCGATAAACATCTTTGGCCGGGGCCGTACAAAACGCTCCAGGAATTGCACCATCAGCTCGGGCCTGAATAAGGTCAGGTAATGAAATACTACCGGATTTTCGTACACACTGCCGGGTGCTTCCCCCATTTGGTCGATGAGGATGTGTTCCAGCTCCTCATTTTGTGGAAAAGGTGCCAACACCCCATCGATCATCCCCTTATCCCTTGGGTAATTGACGGACACCCCCTTAAAGTACTGGGGGTGGCGTATAGCCCAGGCTTTGCGCATCTCCTGGGTCAGCACATCGGCGGCCTGCTGGTCGGCCGTGCCCTTTCCTTCCATCACATAGATCTCGCCATCGCCAAAACGGGTAAAGAACACCCGCTTATGATGCTCCATGGCCTCAGTAAGGGTATCAAGCGTCTGCAATGCGCCCTTTGCCGATATGTGCATAGCCTCCAGAAATGTAGTTTTCTCCTAAAAATAAAAAGCCCCCGCAAGATAGCGGGGGCTTTGCATATTGAATACTACTTTCTGGCAAAAGATTAGTACCGATAGTACTCCGGCTTAAAGGGGCCTTCCTGCGGCACGCCGATGTAGTCGGCCTGGTCTTTGGTGAGCTCTTCCAGCTCTACGCCAATTTTCTCCAGGTGCAGGGCAGCTACCTTCTCATCCAGGTGCTTGGGAAGGGTGTAAACCGCATTCTCATACTGGCCGTGGTTGGTCCACAGCTCCAGCTGCGCCAGGGTCTGGTTGGTAAAGGAGTTGGACATTACAAAGCTGGGGTGGCCGGTGGCGCAACCCAGGTTCACCAGGCGGCCTTCGGCCAGCAGGATGATATCGTTGCCATTTACATTGTAGATATCTACCTGCGGCTTTACGGTAACGCGGGTGTTGCCGTAGTTCTTCTTGAGCCAGGCTACATCAATCTCGTTATCAAAGTGGCCAATGTTGCACACAATGGCCTTATCCTTCATCTTGGTAAAGTGCTCGCCGGTCACAATGTTCTTGTTGCCGGTAGCCGTTACTATAATGTCGGCGCGGTGTACGGCATTTGCCATCTTTTTCACTTCAAAACCGTCCATTGCCGCCTGCAGCGCACAAATGGGATCGATCTCGGTTACAATTACCCGCACGCCGGCACCCCGTAGGGAAGCAGCCGAGCCCTTGCCAACGTCACCGTAGCCGGCCACAATGGCTACTTTACCAGCCATCATCACATCGGTAGCCCGGCGAATGGCATCTACCAGCGATTCTTTACAGCCATATTTGTTGTCGAACTTCGATTTGGTTACCGAGTCGTTGATGTTGATGGCGGGCAGGGGCAGCGTGCCTTTCTTCATGCGCTCATAGAGGCGCAGCACACCGGTGGTGGTTTCTTCAGAGATGCCGCGGATGCCGTCTACCAGCTCGGGATAGCGGTCCAGCACCATGTTGGTAAGGTCCCCGCCATCATCCAGGATCATGTTCAGCGGCTGGCCGCCCTCAAAGGCAAAGAGCGTCTGCTCAATGCACCAGTCAAATTCTTCTTCCGTCATGCCCTTCCAGGCAAATACCGGAATGCCGGCAGCAGCTATGGCAGCAGCCGCATGGTCTTGGGTAGAAAAAATGTTGCAGCTGGACCAGCTTACCTCGGCACCCAGCTCAATGAGGGTTTCGATCAGTACGGCCGTTTGGATGGTCATGTGCAGACAGCCGGCAATGCGGGCCCCCTTCAGCGGCTTTTGTGCGCTGTACTCTTCCCGGATGGCCATAAGACCGGGCATTTCGGCTTCGGCCAGGCGGATCTCCTTGCGGCCCCAATCGGCCAGGCTTATATCCTTTACCTTGTAGTTTTCAGTGGTTTTCAACATAGGAACGAAAAATTTGAAGAGGCAAAAATACAAAAAAACAGGGGGCTAACCAAAAGATTGTTCTGCGGTATAAGGGAAGAAATCGGGCGCCTGCTTCCCTAGCCCAAAAAGCGGATCTGCTGCATGCTGTAGTACTGCAGCTGGTCCCGCTTCTGGTGCAGCACGGCCAGTTGCCCCTGCTGATCTATACCGACTATTTTTCCGGCAAATTGTTCGCCATCAGCAGCATAGAGCCCCCACTCGCCCAGCCGGTACAGCTGCTCCAGGTACTGGCGGCGCAGCTCGGCCCCAGCCCCGGCCCGCAGCTGCAGGTAGCGCATTTCCAGCTTCTTCAGGAGCCTGGCAAGTACCTCCTGCAGCGGCAGCTGCCGGCCCAGCTCCACTGCCAGGGAGGTAGCCGTTGGCACGGCAAAGGAAGTTTGCAAAACATTCAGGCCAATCCCTATAACACTCCACTCCACTTGTGCGTTTTTAAGGAGCTTTCAATCAGGATTCCTCCAATTTTTTTGGTGCCGCAGTACAGATCATTCGGCCATTTAATGCTCAGCGCAGGCACCTGCAAATCTGTCAGCAAATCATAAATGGCAAGAGATATGCTAATAGTAAGGAGAAACTGATCCCGGATGGGCAAAAAGCGCGGGCGAAGCACCACTGAAAACGTGAGGTTCTGGCCCGGACTGGCTTCCCAGTTGTTTCCGCGCTGTCCCCGTCCGGCTGTTTGCTTATCGGTAATGAGTACTGCTCCCTCCGGCAGGGATTCATTTTCTAATAAGTGCAGGGCAGCCGTATTGGTAGAATGACATTCTGGCAGATAAATAATGCTGCTGCCAATAAATAGGGTGTCTGCCGGAGAATTATACAAGGAATTCCTTAATTTGAGGAGCAATTTAACGAGCACGAATGGAAGAAAAAACGAATTCAGAACAATTGAGCCGCCTGATAGTAGAAGGCATGCAGGAAAAAAAGGCTTCTGACATTGTGGTTCTGAACCTAACGAAAGTAAAAAATGCGGTAGCAGACTATTTTATCATCTGCACTGGTAATTCGGATACACAACTGGACGCCATCAGCGACTCTATAGAGGAGGTGGTGCATAAAAATACCAAGCAAAACCCCTGGCATCGGGAAGGGCGCCTGCAAAAAGAATGGGTATTGCTGGATTATGTAGATGTGGTAGCCCATGTTTTCAAAAAAGAAAAGCGTGGCTTCTTTGCTCTGGAAGAGCTTTGGGGCGATGCAGAAGTGGTGTATATTCAGGATGAGGCAGAGGCGAAATGATTATTGAACAAATGAACACCTTCTCAACGTTTACACATTAAAGATCTTTATTCTTTTGCTTAACACGAATGGCAGATAAACCAACCCGCAAAAATCTTATCCCCAAACCCCCGCAGCGGAACAACTACCAGGCCTACATTATTGTGGCCCTGCTGATCCTGATCTTCGGGGTGCTTTGGCTTAGCAAGACCAGTTCTACCCAGCCTATAAATTATAACGATTTTGAAAAACTGCTTGTAGCAGGTGATGTAAAGCGCGTTGTACTGGTCTCCAACCAGGATGTGGTAGAAATTACCCTTACCCAGGAAGCCCTTAACAAGCCCGAGAACCAGCAGCACCTGCAGGACCGGCGCATGTTTACCGCCTCGCAGGGACCGCACTACCGGCTCAAGATCAGCAGCGATGAGGTGTTTGAACGCTCCTTCCGCGAATTTGAAAGCGAGCTTCCGGCCGAGCAGCGCATAGGCTATGAGGTAGACGAACGCTCCGACCTTACCAGCCTGATCACCAGCTGGGGTTTTCTGTTCCTGATCCTGTTTGGCTTCTGGTTCCTGATGCGCCGCATGACGGGCCAGGCCGGCCCCGGCGGGCAAATCTTCAACATCGGCAAGTCCAAGGCGGCACTCTTTGATGCCGAAAACAAGGTGAAGATCACCTTTAACGACGTAGCCGGTCTGGATGAAGCCAAGGAAGAGATCCGCGAGATTGTGGAATTCCTGAAAAATCCGGGCAAGTTCACCAAACTGGGCGGTAAAATCCCCAAAGGCGCCCTGCTGGTAGGCCCTCCCGGCACCGGTAAAACCCTTCTGGCCAAAGCCGTAGCCGGCGAGGCCGGTGTACCTTTCTTCTCCCTGTCGGGCTCCGACTTTGTAGAGATGTTTGTAGGGGTAGGCGCCGCCCGGGTGCGCGACTTGTTCAAACAGGCCAAGGAAAAAGCGCCCTGTATCATCTTTATTGACGAGATTGATGCCATTGGCCGTAGCCGCGGCCGTGGCGCCATGCCCGGCTCTAACGATGAGCGGGAAAACACCCTCAACTCACTGCTGGTAGAAATGGATGGCTTTGCCACCGACTCCGGGGTTATTATCCTGGCGGCTACCAACCGCCCCGATATTCTGGACTCTGCTCTGCTGCGTCCCGGCCGTTTCGACCGCCAGATCAGCATTGACAAACCCGATATTGTAGGCCGTGAGGCAATCTTTAAGGTACACCTTACCCCTATCAAGCTTTCTAAAGAAGTAGATCCGAAGAAACTCTCGGCCCAGACGCCCGGATTTGCCGGCGCCGAAATTGCCAACGTCTGCAATGAAGCCGCTCTGATTGCCGCCCGCCGCGACAAAAAGGCCGTAGACATGCAGGATTTCCAGGATGCCATTGACCGCGTTATAGGGGGCCTGGAGAAAAAGAACAAGATCATCTCTCCGGAAGAGAAAAAGATTGTGGCCTACCACGAGGCCGGCCATGCCGTAGCCGGCTGGTTCCTGGAGCATGCCGATCCCTTGGTAAAGGTAAGCATTGTCCCCCGTGGGGTAGCCGCCCTGGGCTATGCGCAGTACCTGCCTAAGGAGCAGTTCCTCTACCAGACCGAGCAGCTTTTTGACGAGATGTGCATGACGCTGGGTGGCCGTGCAGCCGAAGACCTTATTTTTGGCAAGATCAGCACCGGTGCGCTTAGCGATCTGGAGCGGGTTACCAAAATGGCCTACAGCATTGTGTCGGTTTACGGCATGAACGACAAGATCGGCAACGTTTCCTTCTATGATCCCAAGCAGAGCGAGTATAACTTCAACAAGCCCTACTCCGAAGCCACGGCCCAAACCATTGATGAAGAGGTACGCCAGATCATCGACCAGGCCTATGTGCGGGTAAAACAGCTGCTGAAGGATAAAACACGGGAGCTGGAGATCATTGCCCAGGAGCTGCTTAAAAAAGAGATCATCTACCAGTACGATCTGGACCGCCTCATCGGCAAGCGTCCCTTTGCCAAGCAAACCACCTACCAGCAGTACATCACGCCGGATGGTGAAATGGCCAAGGAAAATATGGCGCCCGATGCTACAAAGGTAGAGGAGCGACTGGAAAATGAGCAGGAGGCCCCGCCGGTAGAATCCGAGGAAGAAAACAAACAACTCTAATCTAGATCAGGCGGCCTTAAGGGGCTGCCTGATTTTTTATCTGCCAGCCGGCAGATATTTTTATGGTATCACCAACCCAGCACGCCTGTTTTGTCTAAAGAGTTACCCCCTATTGTACTGCCTGCGGGCAAAAAAGTATTCTTTGCTTCTGATTTTCACCTGGGTGCCCCCAATCGGGAGGCCAGCCTGGAGCGGGAGCGCAAAATTGTGCGCTGGCTGGACAGTGTGCGGGAGCAGGCGGCCGCCATTTTTCTGATGGGCGATCTGTTTGATTTCTGGTTCGAGTACAAACATGCCGTACCCAAAGGGGGTATTCGCCTGCAGGGCAAGCTGGCCGAGCTGAGCGATAGCGGCCTGCCGCTCACCATTTTTACCGGCAATCATGATATGTGGATGAAAAACTACTTCCCGGATGAGTTTGGCATCCCGGTCTATAAAAATCCCCGTTCGCTGCGCATTGGCCGTCAGCGTTTCTTTATAGGCCATGGCGATGGGTTGGGCCCGGGCGATACACGCTTTAAGCTGATGAAAAAGGTGTTTGAGAGCCCCTTCAGCCACTGGCTGTACCGGCAGGTGCACCCCGATATTGGCATAAGAATTGCACAACTATGGTCGGGCCGCAGCCGGGCCAGCAACCACAAAAAAGACGCCGTTTTTCTTGGCGATAAGGAATGGCTGCTGGCCTACTGCCGCTACAAAGAGCAGCAGCAGCACCACGATTATTATGTATTTGGCCACCGGCATCTGCCGCTACATCTGGAGGTGGGCGCCAATAGCCACTATGTAAACCTGGGCGAGTGGATCAACTATTATACCTATGGCGAATTTGACGGGCATACGCTGGAGCTTAAGACCTTTGAAGAGTAGTCTTATCCCCCTGTGGGCCGCGCTGCTGTGCAGCCTGCTTCCCCTTACGGCTACAGCGCAAAAGCTGCTGCTGAAAGAAAGCTTTGCCATCCCCACGGCCGTAGCCGCCACCCAGGATGTGCAGGGGGCGCTATATCTGGCCACCCAGCAGGGGCAGGTGCATCAGCTCGATGGCTCGGGCAAAAAACTGGGCCAGTTTAGCCCCGATGACATGCTCTACATCAACAGCCTGCAGGCGCTGCCCGGCCTGCACCTGCTACTCTTTGACCGCACCAACCAGCAGCTCCTCTGGCTGGACCGCTTCATGACCCTGAAACGAAGCTACTCACTGGCTGGCGACAACCGATCAGGACTCTCCAGCCCAGGGCTTATTGATGCTGTAGCGCCGGCGGAAGGCAACGCCCTCTGGCTGGTAGACGGCAGCCAGCAGCGCCTGCTAAAGCAACAATTGCCCGAAGGGGAAGTGCTGCTATCCGTTCCGCTCAACCTGGTCTCAACGGCTCAGAAGCTGGCCATTAGCTATATGCGAGAACATAAGGGAAAGCTCTATTTGTACAGCAGCGGCAGCGGCATGCTGGTCTTTGATATACAGGGCAATTACGAGCAAACCCTCAAAATGCCTGAGGCCCGGGACTTGTGGCTGGAAGGGGGACGCTTTTATTTTACCCGGCCCGGCTACCTGGGCTTTCTGGACCTTGACACCAAAGAAGTGATCCAGATACCGGTGCTGGACAAAGACGTGCGCCAGCTGCTGGTAAAGGGGTCAACCATCTGGCTCCTGGGACAGGGGCAGGCCGTCAAGTACCTGCTGATGCCGTAGACGCAATTATACTACACATATCCTTCAGGGCTAGTGCGAGCTTGTGCTCCTACTGCAGTTGAATTTTTGTCATCTGGGGATGTGGATACGAGCAACCTGCTCGCACCAGCGAAAAGTGGCAGAGAAAGGAGTAGAGAAGCTGGCTTACAGAAACGATCGTAAAAAAAAACCGCAGCGCCACTTTTTCAGGCGCTGCGGCTTTGCTTGTTTAAAGAAAGGGGGTATCCCCTATCCGATCTCAACCAGTTCAATATCAAAAACCAGGTCCTTGCCAGCCAGGGGGTGGTTGGCATCCAGCACTACTTTCTCGTCGGTTACTTCGGTAACGGTTACCGGCACCTGCTGTCCGCCGTTGTTCAGGGCCAGCTGCTGGCCTACCTGCGGCGTGATGTCAGCCGGCACCTGCGCCCGCGGAATATTGATCATCATCTCTTCCCGGCGTTCGCCATAGGCTTCGTTAGAGGGAATCTCTACTGTTTTCTGATCTCCTACCTGCATGCCATTCACTGCTTTGTCAAAACCGGCAATCATCATACCGCCGCCTATTTCAAACTCCAGCGGCTCCCGGCCTTTGGAACTGTCAAACACCTCTCCATTCTGTAAGCGGCCTGTGTAATGTACCCGCACCCGGTCGCCTTTTTGGGCTTTTTCCATGAATCTAAAAATTTGCGTTAAAAATTCTCTAAGGGGCAAGGTACGAAAACCCTACCCCCCTGCCAACTAATCCCCCTACAAATGCCCCCTACGCGGGCAAAGGGGTAGCCCCAGTTCTGCTTAACCGGCAGCAGGCTACCCCCTTAGACCCGTGCCTGTGCAGGAGTCTGAAAAAGCGGCCATAGCTCTAAAATAAAGCGTTGCAACACCAATCAGGCCCATCCTGGCCGAATGCCGATCATCCCTAAAAAGATGCCATTCCCCATAAAGTATAGACCACTCTACAGAATTTGTAGTAATTTGGAACTAGATCGTTCACTCACACCTATGAAGACCAACAACATTCTGGAAGTGCATGGTCTTACCAAACGCTACGCCGCCCATACCGCCCTGCAGGATGTAAGCCTGAAGGTGCCCAGAGGCAGTATCTTTGGCCTGCTGGGGCCAAACGGAGCCGGTAAGACCACCCTGATCCGCATCATTACCCAAATTCTGATGCCGGATGAAGGAGAAGTATTCATCAATGGCGAGCTGCTCAACCAGGACCACATTCGCCTGATCGGTTACCTGCCCGAAGAGCGGGGCCTGTACAAAAAAATGAAGGTGGGCGAACAGTTGATGTACCTGGCCCAGCTCAAAGGCCTGAAGGAAAAGGAAGCCCGCCAGCGTATTAAGTACTGGCTGGACCGGCTCAACCTTACTGAATGGGCCGGCAAGACCATCGAAGATCTCAGCAAAGGCATGGGCCAGAAGGTGCAGTTTATTGCCACCGTACTGCACGAGCCGGAGCTCATTATCCTGGACGAGCCCTTCTCCGGCTTTGACCCTGTGAATGCCAACCTGATCAAAGACGAGATCATGCAACTACGGGAAAGAGGAAGTAGTATTATTTTCTCCACCCACCGCATGGAATCGGTGGAGGAGCTTTGTGACCACATTGCCCTGATCAGCAAGAGCCGTAAGATCCTTGACGGCACCAAACGGGAGATCAAAGACATGCACCGCAGCAACACCTATCTGGTGGAACACCGGGGCGTGCTGAGCGGCTTTCTGCAGGGCGAACTGGAGGTGCTGCAGGAGACCCCACTGGAAGAAGGCTATCACCAGACCATTTTACGTGCGCCCCTGGCCGACGGGCCCAACTACATCCTGCAGAAGCTGCTGCCCCTGGTAGAAGTGCACCGCTTTGAAGAGAAAATTCCGAGCATCAACGAAATCTTTATTATGAATGTACAAGGTGGAGATAAGGAGGTAGCCTATGTCTAAAATTAGCCTGATCATAAAACGGGAATACATGACCCGTGTGCGCAAGAAGTCATTTATCATCATGACCATCCTTGGCCCGCTCTTATTTGCCGCCATGTTTGCCATTCCGGTTTGGCTGGCCACACGCGATAGCAGCAACGTACGCACCATAGCCGTGGTGGATGACAGCGGGCTCTTCAGCCAGTCTTTTGAAGATACCAAGAACCTTACCTTTGTTTATCCCGGCCAGGACCTGGAAGCCTCTAAAAAGGGAATTGGCAATAAGGAGTATTACGGTATCCTGTATATCCCACAGCTGGATCTGGACGATCTCCAGGGCATAACCCTTTACTCTGAAGCCAGTGCCGGCATTGAACTGCAGAATCGGCTCGAACGCGTTGTGGAAAGCCGCATTGAAGACCTGAAACTGGAACGCACCCAGATTGACAAGGCAACCCTGGATGCCCTGCGCACCAACGTAAGCCTGCGGGAGATCAACCTGAGCAGCGGCGAAGAAAAAGCCGGCAGCACCGGCCTGGCCACCGGCATAGGCTATGCCGGTTCGTTTATGATCTATATGTTCATCTTCATCTATGGTGCTCAGATCATGCGCGGCGTGCTTGAAGAAAAAACCAACCGTATCGTTGAGATCATCATTTCTTCCGTAAAGCCTTTTCAGCTGATGCTGGGCAAAACCATTGGCATAGCCGGGGTGGGCCTTACTCAGTTCCTGATCTGGATAATCTTTAGCGCGGCTATTTACACCCTTGGCATGAGCCTGCTGGGGGTAGATGCCGACACCATGGCTCAGATGAACCAGATGCCGGCCGGCTCCAGTGCCGCTGAGCTTTCCAACGCGCAAAGGGCCGTGGCCAATGTGCAGGAGCAGTTTGCTAATATCAACATCCCCCTGCAACTGATGACCTTCCTGTTTTACTTCCTGGGAGGTTACCTGCTCTACGGCGCCATGTTTGCGGCGGTGGGTGCCGCTGCCGACAGCGAAACCGACACGCAGCAGTTTATGCTGCCCGTAACCCTGCCGCTGGTGCTGGGCCTGATTGTGACCATGTCGGCGGTGCTGAAAGACCCCAATGGCAGCACCGCTTTCTGGTTTAGCATGGTGCCCTTTACCTCCCCCATTGTTATGATGATGCGGGTGCCCTTTGGTGTGCCTATGTGGGAGCTGGTGCTATCAATGGTGTTGCTGGTGCTGGGCTTTTTGCTTATGAGCTGGCTGGCTGCCCGTATCTATCGGGTTGGCATTCTCATGCACGGCGTAAAGGTCAATTACAAGACACTGGGCAAGTGGATCATGATGCGCTGATCAGGCACTTTCTGCTACAAATACCAAAAGCCGGCTCCTGCCGGCTTTTTCTTTTGCATAATTTTACCCAATATTCGTTAACAGTTGTGTGCCGGGGCAACAGGCCTGTTTTGCCCCCTCTTCTCTAACCGATCACCTACCGCATGCCGCGTTATTTGCGAGAAACCGCCGAGCTTAACCTCTACCGCAACAAAAATACGATCAAGATTCTGGTAGGCCTTATTGCCATCCTTATTGTGGTGGTATCGGTCTACTACAATAATTTTATTGTCAACATCCTTAAGGAGCGGGAGCATGAGCGGGTGGATATGTTTGCCCGGGCCATTGAATTTATGGCCGAACAGGGTGATAATGCTAACCTTACGTTCATTAACGAACAAATTGTAAGGGGCAATACCACCATTCCGGTGATCCTGGCCGATCAGTCCGGTGAACCCACAGGGGCCTATCTGAACCTGGATATTCCCGACAACCTGCCGGAGGCCGAGCTCCTACAGCTCCTGCGGGACGAGATTGCCCAGATGCGTACTGCCAATGAACCCATACAGGTAGTCTACCGCAATACCGCCAACCAGGTAGAGTATGTAGAATGGGTATTTTACCACAACTCCGACCTGCTGCGGCAGCTAAGCTACTATCCCTTTATTCAGCTCAGCACCATTTTGCTGTTTGGCGCCCTGGCCTACCTGGCCTTTAGTTTTAGCCGCACGGCCGAGCAAAACCGCATCTGGGTGGGCCTTGCCAAAGAAACCGCCCACCAGCTGGGCACCCCCCTCTCCTCCCTCATGGCTTGGCTGGAGTACCTGCGGGCCGATGAGCGCACCCGCCAGCACGAAGCCCTGCCCGAAATGGCCAAGGACCTGGAAAAACTGCACATGATCACCGAACGCTTCAGCAACATTGGCTCGGTGCCCATCCTGGAGCATAACTCGGTACCCGAAATGGTGCAGAATTCAGTCACCTACCTGCAGAAACGCATCAGTACCAAAGTAAAAATCACCATCAGCAGCGTTGGCAATGACCTGCGTGCGCAGCTCAACCCCCACCTGTTTAGTTGGGTAATTGAAAATCTGATCAAGAATGCAGTAGATGCCATGAGCGGCATTGGCACCATTGATATTCGTATAGCGCCGGCCAGCAATAACACGGTGCACATTGATATTACCGATAACGGCAAGGGCATTTCCAAGGCTAACATCAAAAAGGTATTTGAGCCGGGCTTTACCACTAAAAAACGGGGATGGGGATTGGGACTTACGCTGGCCAAACGCATTATTGAACACTACCATGGCGGCCGCATCTACGTAAAACATAGTGAACCCAGCGCCGGCACTACCTTCCGGATTGTGCTGCGGGCCTAATATGGGCAAAAAATAAAGCGTACCTTTGCACAAACGTTGCACGTATGAAGAAGCGAATCCCCTTTACGGTAATTTATGAAGACAATCACCTGCTGATTGTAAACAAGGCAGCCGGTGTCCTATCGCAGGGAGATACTACGGGCGATAAGACCCTGATTGACTTTGCGAAGGATTATGTAAAGGAAAAATACAACAAGCCCGGTGAAGTGTTTATGGGCCTGGTGCACCGCCTTGACCGGCCCGTAAGCGGCGCCGTTATCCTGGCCCGTACCAGCAAAGCCCTGGAGCGCATGAACAAGATGTTCCAGACCAAAAAGGTATACAAAACCTACTGGGCTGTAGTAAAGCGGCGCCCGGCCGAAAAAAGCGGCAAGCTGGTGCACTGGCTGGTAAAGGATGAGGCGCGCAACACCACCACCGCCTATGACACCGAAGTGCCCGAAGGCAAGCGTGCAGAGCTTACATACAAAGTGTTAGGCTTTCTCAACGACCATTACTTACTGGAAGTACAGCCCCTTACCGGACGTCCGCATCAGATTCGGGTGCAGCTGGCCAGCATGGGCTGCCCCATTCGGGGCGATGTCAAGTACGGCTTTGCCAAACCAAATCCCGATGGCAGCATTAACCTGCACGCCAAAAACCTTAAATTTGAGCATCCGGTAAAAAAGGAGCCTCTCTTTTTGCGGGCCGGCCTGCCCGAAAACGAGTTTTGGGAGCAGTTTTTGAGCCTGGAAGAGCAAAAGCTAAAAATGAACAAGCTGGATAATATGTTCGGCGCCTAGTAGAAAACCCGCCCTACGGCGGGTTTCTTTTTTGCTGACCATACGCAATCAGCGCTTTGGCTTCATGTGCAGCAGCACCCAGTTGGCGAGGGCAAGCACCAGCACCAGCAGCAGCAAAAATCCAAAAGAGCCAAAATTCCAGATCAGGGGTTGCAGACTGGTAAAAGGCCGGGCAATGTCCTGCACACTAAGGGTAGCCAGCCAAAAGCTGAAGAGGATAAGCAGTCCGCAGAGAATGCGCCACAACCCCTGAGAATTGAACCAGAGTTGCGTCCCCAGCAGCAGTGTGGGTATAAGCAGCAGCACCCATATGGGCGGGCCAAAGGTGCTGGGCGCTGTCAGGTACTGAAGATGGCCGCCCCTGTAGCTGCCAAAAAGCCAGAGCAGAAGTACCAGCAGATACACCAGCCGCTGCACCGGGGCCTTGGCCAGCCATTTTTCAAGCGTTTTCATAGGCAATTACACCCAGGCAAATTAGGGGGAATCGCTAAAAACAACAACCCTCTGCCTACCGAAGCAGGTCAGAGGGTTGTTAAAAATGTGGGTATGCAGCCTAGTCTGTCTTTAGCTTCATGGTTGAGCCATCGGCGGCATGCAGGGTCATTTTATTTCCACTCAGCTCTTGCACATGAAAGACTTCCTTTACATCCTGCCGATCATCAAAGGTAAGCTCCAGTTCTTTTTGGGTGGCATTGTAGTTCCAGCGCCCCCCCTGGAAAGCACCGGCCTCCCGTACCTGAAAGGTACCATTGGCATAAAACTCCATGCGCTGCTCCTCTTCCGTATTGCTGAGGCGCTCTTTATCGCCCTGGGCATTGGTTTCCTTATCGGCTTTCCAAACCTTGCTGCTTTCGCCGGCAATGAGCTGGCGTGGGTTTTCCTCGCTTTTATTATTACAGGCGGCCAGCACTAAAAAGGGCAATAATAGAAGTAATGCGAAATAGTGACGTACAGACTTCATAAGTAAAAATTGAAAGGTTAAAAAAATGTAGCAATAAAACCTGCTGCCGCATAGAATGTTTGCAAAAGAACTTTTGGCAGCAAGTCTCGTAGAGATATACGTAACTGAATTTTTTAAGCGTATGGGACTAAAAGATTTTTTCCGCAAAGGGAAGGAAGAAAAGGCTGAGCCAAAACCATCGGGCAGTCCTTTTCAGCAGCAAGGGCAGCCGCGTACCGGGTCAATGGTAGATCTGGAAAACAAGGGTAGCAGCACCGCCGGTCAGCAACCCCCTGCTATTGCGCCGCAATACTATGAGATCAAAAAAGGTGACTCCCTTTCGGCCATTGCCAAGCGGGAGTATGGCGATGCCACCAAATGGCGTACCATTTATGAAGCCAATAAGGATCAGATCAAAAATCCTGACCTGATCCATCCGGGCCAAAAGATCAAAATTCCCGCCCAACCAAAATAGCACCAGCCAAAATAGTATAGCCTGTAGCTATGAAATAAAGAAAGCCGCCCTGCATAGACAAGGCGGCTTTTTTATGAACTAGGATATAGGCCCTTATTGAGAGATCAGGCGCTCTACCAGTACCGAAATCTTGTTGTTCAGCACTTCTACAACGCCTCCGTCTACCTCCAGACTACGCCGGCCCTCGGCTCTGCTCACATAGGTGATCTTGCCGTGCGCCAGGGTACTGATAAGGGGGGCGTGGTTGGTCAGCACCTGAAACGATCCCTTTGCACCAGGGAAGGTGGCACTCTCCACTTCGCCTTCAAAATCTTCTTATCCGGAGTGATAATTTCTAAAAACATACGATGGTATTGGATAGTGATAGAGAAGTTAGAAGCTAGAAGGTAGAAGCAAGACAAGTACCATCTGCTATACTCTAACTTCTAGCTTCTAACATCTAACTTCTCAAATTACGCTTCGGCCAGCATTTTCTCGCCTTTCTCAATGGCCTGCTCGATGGTGCCTACCAGGTTAAAGGCGGCCTCAGGCAGGTGATCAAGCTCACCGTCCATGATCATGTTAAAGCCCTTGATGGTATCTTTGATATCCACAAGCACCCCTTTAAGACCGGTAAACTGCTCGGCTACGTGGAAAGGCTGCGACAGGAAGCGCTGTACCCGGCGGGCACGGTGCACCACCAGCTTGTCTTCTTCGCTAAGCTCGTCCATACCCAGAATGGCAATGATGTCCTGAAGTTCTTTGTAGCGCTGCAGGATCATTTTTACACGCTGCGTACAGCCATAGTGCTCGGCACCCAGGATCTCAGGCGTAAGGATACGCGAGGTAGAGTCCAGCGGGTCTACGGCAGGGTAAATGCCAAGCTCGGCAATCTTACGGCTAAGTACGGTAGTGGCATCAAGGTGGGCAAAGGTAGTTGCAGGAGCAGGGTCCGTTAAGTCGTCGGCAGGTACGTATACCGCCTGCACGGAGGTAATAGAACCACGCTTGGTTGAGGTAATACGCTCCTGCATGGCACCCATTTCGGTTGCCAGCGTAGGCTGGTAGCCTACCGCAGAAGGCATACGACCAAGAAGGGCCGACACCTCGGAACCAGCCTGGGTAAAGCGGAAGATGTTGTCTACGAAGAACAGGATGTCACGGCCTTGCTCACCCCCCTCGCCATCACGGAAGTACTCGGCAATGGTAAGCCCCGACAGGGCCACACGGGCGCGGGCACCGGGAGGCTCATTCATCTGGCCAAACACAAAGGTGGCTTTGGAATCCTTCAGGTTCTCCAGGTTTACAGAAGACAGGTCCCAGCCGCCTTTTTCTTCCAGGGTGTGTACAAAGTCTTTGCCGTAGTTTACAATGCCGGCCTCGATCATCTCGCGCAGCAGGTCGTTTCCTTCGCGGGTACGCTCACCCACACCGGCAAACACTGACAGACCGGAATAGGCCTTGGCAATGTTGTTGATCAGTTCCTGGATCAGTACGGTCTTGCCTACACCGGCACCTCCGAACAGACCAATTTTACCTCCTTTGGCATAAGGCTCGATCAGGTCAATTACCTTAATACCGGTATACAGCACCTCAGAAGAGGTAGAAAGATCTTCGAATTTAGGCGCTGGGCGGTGAATGGGCAGACCCTTTGTGCCCTTGGGCTGGGGTAGTCCATCGATCGCCTGGCCTACAACATTGAACAGACGGCCTTTGATGTCGTCGCCAATCGGCATTTGAATAGGTGAACCCGTATCTACTACTTCCATACCGCGCACCATGCCTTCGGTGGCATCCATTGCAATGGTACGAACCCGGTCTTCGCCCAGGTGCTGTTGTACTTCCAGGATCACCTGCTGACCATCAGGCCTGGTCACATAAAGGGCGTCAAGAATATTTGGTAAGCGAGACCCCTCAGCTTCGAAGCTAACGTCTACAACAGGGCCAATTACCTGGGTAATTCTACCTATATTTGCCATTTGTTATAAAAAAGGATTAACTCTTGGTATTTCAGCTGCAAAACTAAGGCAAAAAGCATTTAAAGCAAAGGGAATGCTCAAAATTCGGCCCTACCCAACAATTGCCGTTTTCTGTGCGCCAGCCGCAGATTTGAGAACTAGTTGGGCAGAATCAGTCGGTTTCTTCTCCAATAATTACAGTATCGGTAGCAAATGATGCCACCTGAAAGTACCCCAACGGCGGCCTGGCCGGATCGCTCACATTACGGATATTGCTGGTAGGATTGCGGGGCGGCGGGCTGAAAAGCCCCCCATCGTTAAACAACAGGGTACGCAATTCATAATAATAATCGTACATATCCCGGTTAAGAGCATACATTTCCAGCCGGATGGTGTCGCCCGGTGTAAAGGCGTAGCCCAGCCGCACTTCCCGCAGGGTATCGGGCATGAATTCGGCCTCGGGCACCAGCAGATCGGTACGGTCGTTGTAAAGCGAATCGTTTTCGTAAATCTTGAAGCGGTAATAGCGGGTACCCCCCCTGGGTATATGGCCGTAAAACAGCATGTAGTGGCCGGCATCCAGAAAGGGGGGAATTGCCTCAAAATACTGCACCACCAGCGAATCAATAACGGGCTTCAGGCTAAGTACCCCGCTGCTTTCGTACACCTGCCCCTGCCACTCTACCCGCAGGGTATAGCTGCGGCCAATGACCCCCTCCAACCCTTGGGTGGCATATACGCCATTCTGGGTATAAAGCAGTTCCTGGCTGTTGCCGGCATCGTCCGTTATGCTTACCCGGGCATCTTCCACTACAGGAGCGGCAGCTTTACTAAAATAATCCTGCGTAAGGGTAAGGCGTACCGTATGGGGGCCGGGCGTATCGGTCAATTCAGCTTCAATTACCAGACGGGGCTCCTGCTGGGGCAGCTCCAGGGTTACCAGTTCCCGGCACCCCCCTGTAACCAGTGCCAGCACAGCCAGTAGAAGGTAAAATACTCTCATCGCTTGCCAGGTTTAAGTTCAAAATTATAGGTTACCGAAGGGATCAGGCTAAAGAGGTATACCTTTACCGCTCCGGCCTCTACACTGCGAATGGGGTCCCGCTCGGGGTTGGTATTGGGATCTCCGTTGTACACAGGCTCAAAGGTAATGGCAAAGGGGTTCTTGCGGGCATAGGCATTGTAGATGGAGAAGGTCCAGCTGCTGTTCCACCAGCGGCCGGGCTTTTCCCGGTTCTTAAGCGTGGCCGAGAGGTCCAGCCGGTGGTAGTTGGGCATGCGGAAGGCATTGCGCCGGCTATCGTCATAGACCGGTACAGTAAAACCGGCCACCTCGGCCTTGCCCACTGGTAGCGATACGGCCGCTCCTGTACTGTATACAAAGGTGCCCGATACTGAAAAGCGCTTGCTTACATCATGGGTTAGCACCACCGAAGCATCATGGATGCGGTCATAACGGGCCGGGTAGGCCTTCCCTTCGTTGATGCCGGGCACCTGCCGCATGGTGCGGCTCAGGGTGTAGCCGATCCAGCCGGTGGTTTTGCCCACATTTTTGCGCAGCAGAAACTCAGCCCCGTAGGCCCATCCCCTTCCTTCCAATGCCTCGGCCTCTATATTGTTGGTGAAGAGGATATTGCCCTGATCGCCCAGCTTGAAATCGATGAGCCGGTCCATCCACTTATAATAGACCTCAACGGAGGCTTCAATGCGGTTCTGACTCAGGTTGCGGAAATAGCCCAGGGCAATCTGGTCGGCGATGAGGGGGCGTATGTAGCGGTCGGCCGGAATCCAGCGCTCTATGGGCAGGCCGGCCGTAGCATTGGTAGCCACCTGCAGGTACTGACGGGTACGGTTGTAGGAGGCCTTTAGCGAGCTCTGGCTGTTGAGCATGTAGCGGCTGGCCAGGCGGGGCTCCAGCCCGTGGTAAAACTGGATGTTCTGCAGGCGATCAAAATACAGGGTATCGGTAATGGTTTCGTTGGAGCGCTCCCCTCCCTCCTGGTAGGTGTAGACCTGTGAAGGCCCCAGGTTATTGAAGAGCGAATAGCGCAGGCCATATTCCAGCGTAAAGGTGGTATTGGGCTTCCATTCATTGCCAATGTAGAGGGCATTTTCCAGCGCGTAGCGGTCTGCAATCTCGGGTACGGTAAAATCGGTGGCCGCATCAAAGGTGATGTAGGGAGCCCCAAAATGGCGATAGAGCGAATTAAGGCCAAAGGTGAGCGTATTGGCTGCATTTCGGTAGTAGGTGAAATCCAGCTTTACATTTCCTTCCTTCATGCGGGAGCCCCAGGTAAAGCCCGTGGTGCCATCATCCCCCTCAAAGCCGTAGCTGAAGTTACTGTAGATCAGGGAGGTATTCAGAAAAAGGTTTTCGGAGAAGAGGTGATTCCAGCGGGCAGTGGCCGTAGCATTGCCCCAGTCCAGGCTAAAGATATCTTCCAGCCCCAGTACATCCCGCCCGAAATAGCCCGAGAGGTAAAAGCGGTTGTTGTCGTTGAGGATGTAGTTGGCCTTGGCGTTAAGATCGTAAAAATAAAGGGTGTTGTTGTTCACATTCTCATTAGGACTCAGGCGCAGAAACATATCGGCATAGGTGCGGCGGCCACTAACAATAAAGGAGCTGCGGTCGGGCACAATGGGTCCTTCTACCGTAAGGCGGCTGGCAATAAGGCCTATACCCCCGGAGGCTTCGTACTCTTTATTATTCCCCTCCCGCATCTGTATATCCAGGATGGAAGAAAGCCTGCCGCCAAAGCGGGCCGGGATACCCCCCTTGTAGATCTCCAGATTTTTGATGGCATCCGGGTTAAAGACTGAAAAGAAGCCAAACAGGTGGCTGGCATTATAGACCGTGGCTTCATCGAGCAGCACCAGGTTCTGATCGGCAGCACCTCCGCGCACAAAAAGTCCGGTAGTGCCCTCGCCGGCGGTTTGTATGCCGGGCAGCAGCTGTATGGTGCGCAGCACATCCACCTCCCCAAAGAGGGCCGGCACCCGGCGCACAGCCTCTACGCTTAGTTTTTCCCGGCTCATGCTCACTTCGGTTACATTGGCGTCGGGCCGCTGCTCGGTAATTACTACCTCCTGTAGCTGCTCTTCTCCAGGGCTCAGCGCTACGGTCAGGCGTGTATCGGCCTGCAGGTCCAGCTGGCGTTCTACCGTCTGGTAGCCCAGGTACTGAAAACGCAGCGTATAGGTGCCCGCAGGCAGGGGCAGCGCATAATAGCCATAGATATTGGTGGTAGCACCCAGGCCACCCCCCCCTGTCACCGCCACGGTAGCACCAATAAGCTCCTCGCCACTGTCGGCATCCCGTATGTAGCCGCTAACGGTATAGCGCTGCTGGGCCTGCAGGCTTAAGGCCAGCAGAAACAAAAAAATCAAAACAGGTCCCGTCTTTTTCATAAGCGATGCAAAGTTGCGCCACCCCTGAGCGATTTTCAAGTAATTTTCCATAAAAGGAAAAAAGAAACATGAGTCATCCCGAATTTTTAGCGGGACACTTAATAAAAAAGGCCTCAAGATATATTCTGAGGCCTTTTCCGTTAAGGTACGAGGTCATTTCGACCAGCGGGAGAAATCTTAGAAAGTTACCAGTTAAGAGCTGCCTATCCAAGATCTCTCCCGCTGGTCGAGATGACGTCCCTTCTTTATGTTTTTGGGTAGAATACAGTAATCTAAGGCTGTTTTAGCCAGTTAGAAAATTCGGGATGACTCATGTTTCAAGCAATTCGGTATCAAACCTTTAACAAACCTGTGACAGCCGGCCCTTTTCAGCACCCTTTTTTAGGATAGTAGTCGGTTATTTTGCCGCCGCTGTCGAGCGCTACCGTGCAGCATTCTTCCAGCTGCTGGCGCAGCTTGATGCGGGCCCGCTGAATGCGGGATTTTGCTCCGGACAGGCTCATGTTCAGCCTGCGGGCCACCTCTTCCTGCGGAAGGCCTTCCAGGTCGGCCCACTGCAGCGGTAGCCGGTCCCCCTCGGGCAGCAGCTGCAGCATTTCGGCCAGGCACACAGCCAGGCGCTGCTCGGGCGGCACCCCT
>NZ_AODQ01000062.1 GCF_000348925.1 Cesiribacter andamanensis AMV16
CCGCGCGGCGGCCGCGCTGGTCGAGATGACGTCCCTTCTTTATGTTTTTGGGCTAGAATACAGTAATCTAAGGCTGTTTTAGCCAGTTAGAAAATTCGGGATGACTCATGTTTTTTGTTACAAGAGGGTTACACACAACTATTGCACTTATTAATCGAGCGTTGCCTCCAGCACAATATCTACACTACCGGCCAGGGCCTGCGAGATGGGACAGCCGTTTTTGGCATTGGTGGCAAGCTCCAGAAATTGCTCTTTGGAGATGCCCGGTACCTTGCCTGTTAGCTTCAGGGTAATTTTGGCTACCTTGTAGTGTACCCCTTCCCGGCTCATGTCTACTTTGGCTTCGGTAGCCAGTTCTTCGGGGGTAAAGCCGGCCCCCACCAGCTGAAAGCTCAGCGCCATATTAAAGCAACCGGCATGGGCTGCAGCAAGCAACTCCTCCGGATTGGTGCCCTGGCGGCCATCTTCATTTTCAAAGCGGGTTTTGGTAGAATAGGGTAGCTCGCTAAGGGCGCCGCTGCGGGTGGTGAGGGTTCCGCTACCTTCCAGGCCTGTACCCTTCCAGACGGCGTTTGCTGTTCTGATCATTTTTTTTCTGATGGATTAAAAAGTGGTGATGTTTTAATGAAGACATATCCAGCATGTTGAAGCAGCTGTACAGGCTTTTGCCCATGCTTTCTACAAAAGCAGGCTGACAGCAGGCAAATTGGCCTTCTACCTTAAGTAAACTAAAATCTGGCTAACAACAAAAAGGCTGGTAGGAGAGGCCGGGTGTCTGGTCGCTGGGTGCTGGCTTCATGCCAGGCGGTACCCTTCTATTCAGCCCCGCTAAACCAGCCCCCATACATCACATAATTGTTGGCGACCTTATCCAGCCCCTCAATCTGCTCGGGGCTGAGTTGTTTCACTTTTCGGGCCGGGATGCCGGCGTAGATACAGCCCGATTCGCAGACCATCTTTTCCAACACAATGGCGCCGGCCGCCACTATGCAGTTTTTTTGTACTACCGCCCCATCCATCACAATGGCGCCCATCCCAATCAATACATTATCTTCAACCGTACAGCCATGCACAATGGCCCGGTGCCCGATCGATACCCCATTTCCAATGGTGGTGGCCGCCTTCTGATAGGTGCAATGGATCACCGCCCCATCCTGAATATTGGTTTTATCCCCTATGCGGATGCTGTTTACATCCCCACGGACCACCGCGCCAAACCACACACTACACTCGTTGCCCATGACAACATCACCTACGATGGTGGCATTTTCGGCTATATAACAATTTACGCCCATCTGAGGGCTCAGGCCTTTTACAGGAAGAATCAGCGGCATGGTGAAAAGGGTTGGTTACGGATGGAAATTTACCAAGAAGTTGGAAAATGCATCGCCTGCAGATGCAGATAAACAGAATTTGATGCACAAAAGCAGTCCAAAATATGTTGCCTACAAAGAGGAGCAGGGGGGAAACTATCTGCCGGCAAGCTGATGTTTCACTCCAGACGCCGGTGGCAGGCCAACCTTCTGGCAGCCAGATGCTTGTCCCCTCATCAACCCCTGATTTATTCCAGTTTACAATTTTCCCGCTACCTACCCCCTATGAAGCTCCTCCTGTTGCAGGCATGCCTGCTCTGCTCGCTCCTATTGGTTTCAGCAGCCGAACCCGTTCCGCTCCGTATTAAAGTAGATTTGGCAAAAAATACCATCAGCATCAACGAGTCAACCTTTACCCAGTATTCTACCATAGAGGACTATGAACGGCTGCTGGGCAAGGCTGATCGTATTCTGCAAAAGCGCGGGCTAGACCATTACTTTGCCTACGACCAGCTGGGCATTGCGCTGGTGCTAAAAAAGGATTCTGATGTAGTGGGAGAGGTGCTGATCACCTACCTGAACGATGGTGACGGCAAGATCGCCAAAGAGGCCTATAGAGGCATGTTGCTGGTGAACAACCAGCCGGTAGAGCCCGGGCTCTCACCAAAAGAAATTGGCATGCGGTATAAGCTGGAGCTGGTAGAGGTAATGAACGGCTTTTTTCTTACCCCCATGCAGCAGCTCAACCTGTTGTTCTATTATCCGCAGGATGTGCCCCACACTCGCATTAAGCAGTTTGGCGTGCGCTTTTCCGGCGCTGTGCAGGAGCACCGTCAGCTATCAGAATAACTGGCGTTGGGAATTTTGTTGCATAGTTCGGATAAGCATACCCCAACAAAAAAGCAGCCGGCTCCTGGATAGGGCCGGCTGCTTTTGGTAGGGTGTAATAGGGATGGTTATACCCCTACTTCCTGCTCGCTTTCTTCGGCATAGGCCGTAGTAGGAATACAGGCGCACATCAGGTTGCGGTCGCCATAGGCAGAGTCCACACGGCGTACACTAGGCCAGAATTTGCTGCTCACCACATACTCCAGCGGATAGGCGGCTTTCTCGCGGCTGTAGGGCTGGTTCCAGTCAGTGCTCATGATCATCTGGGCCGTATGGGGGGCATTTTGAGCACATTGGCCTGGGCATCGGCCTGTCCGGCCTCTACCTCGCTGATCTCCTTGCGGATGCTGATCAGGGCATCGCAGAAGCGGTCCAGCTCGGCTACGCTTTCGCTCTCGGTAGGCTCGATCATGAGCGTGCCGGCTACGGGGAAGCTTACCGTGGGGGCATGGAAACCGTAGTCCATCAGGCGCTTGGCAATGTCCTCTACCTCAATACCGGCTTTCTTGAACTCGCGGCAGTCTACAATCATCTCGTGGGCACAGCGTCCTTTGTTGTTGGTATAGAGAATTTTATAGTGCTCGCTCAGGCGGGCCTTGATGTAGTTGGCATTCAGGATGGCCAATCTGGTGGCCTGGGTAAGGCCCTCGGCGCCCATCATGGCAATGTAGGCATAGCTGATGGTAAGAATGCTGGCACTGCCCCAGGGGGCTGCCGAAATAGCCGGGATGGCATGCTCGTTGCCCATATCTACCATGGGGCTGCCGGGCAGGAAGGGCACCAGGTGCTTGGCTACGCCAATGGGGCCCATGCCAGGTCCGCCACCACCGTGGGGAATGCAGAAGGTTTTGTGCAGGTTCAGGTGGCACACATCGGCTCCAATGTTGGCCGGAGAGGTAAGGCCTACCTGGGCGTTCATGTTGGCGCCATCCATGTACACCTGTCCGCCATGCTGGTGAATGGTATCGCAGATATCGATGATTGATTCCTCAAACACCCCATGGGTAGAGGGGTAGGTAACCATCAGGCAGCTCAGGTTAGCGCTGTGCTGCTCGGCGCGGGCCTTGAGGTCGGCTACGTCAATGTTGCCGCGCTCATCGCACTTCACCAGCACAATCTGCAGGCCGGCCATGGCCGCCGAGGCCGGGTTGGTGCCGTGGGCCGAGGTAGGGATGAGGCACACATTGCGGTGGCCTTCGCCTCTGTGGGTGTGGTAGGCGCGGATCACCATCAGGCCGGCATACTCGCCCTGGGCACCCGAGTTGGGCTGCAGCGACATGCCTGCAAAGCCGGTGATTTCCGACAGCCAGTCTTCCAGCTCGCTGAACATCTGACGGTACCCCTGTGCCTGATCGGCCGGCACAAAGGGGTGCAGATGGCCCCACTCGGGCCAGGTAAGCGGCTTCATCTCGGAGGTGGCATTTAGCTTCATGGTACAGCTACCCAGCGAGATCATGCTGTGCACCAGCGAGAGGTCGCGGTTCTCCAGGCGCTTGATGTAGCGCAGCATTTCATGCTCGATGTGGTAGCGGTTAAATACTTCATGCTCCAGGTAGGCAGAGGTGCGCTCCAGCCCCTGGGGGAAGCTGATCTCCAGCTCAGAAGTGGCCAGGGCCAGTTCCTGCTTGCCGGCAGCCTCTGCAAAGGCGGCCAGAATATCCTCAGCATCCTTCAGGCGCACGGTCTCATCAAGCGAGAAGGTAACAATGGTAGAGCCGGGGCGGTAGTTGAAGTTCATGTGGTGGCTCAGAGCAGCAGAGCGCAGGGCCTCTACCATCTCGGGGCTGCCCATTTCTACGGCCAGGGTATCAAAGTATACCTCATTGAGCTGGTGGTAGCCCAGCAGCTCCAGCCCCTTATCAATCAGGCGGGCATAGCCATTGATGCGACCGGCTATTTCCTTTAGTCCTTTAGGACCATGGTATACAGCATACATACCGGCCATTACGGCCAGCAGCACCTGGGCGGTACAGATGTTGGAGGTAGCTTTTTCGCGGCGGATGTGCTGCTCCCGGGTTTGCAGGGCCATGCGATAGGCCATGTTGCCGGCGGCATCTTTGCTTACGCCAATGATCCGGCCGGGCAGCAGGCGCTTAAACTCGTCTTTGGTGGCAAAGTAGGCCGCATGCGGGCCGCCATAGCCCATAGGGATACCAAAGCGCTGGGTGGTGCCCACTACGGCATCGGCGCCCATTTCGCCGGGAGGGGTCAGCAGGGTAAGCGCCAGCAGATCGGCTGCGGCGGCTACATATACCCCCTGCTCATGCGCTGCCTCTATATAGGGACGCAGGTCGGTTACATTGCCCCATTTGTTGGGGTACTGCAGCAGCATGCCAAACAGGGCGTCGTCCTGCAGGTTGAGCTCGCTTAGCTCGGCAATCACCAGCTCAATGCCCAGGGGCTCGGCACGGGTCTGCAGAATATCCAGCGTTTGCAGGTAGGTGTTCTTGTCTACAAAAAATTTAGTGGCCCCTTTCTTATTGCCTTTGCGCAGGGCAAAAAACATGGCCATGGCTTCGGCGGCGGCGGTGCCCTCATCCAGCAGCGAGGCGTTGGCAATCTCCATACCGGTAAGGTCCATCACTACCGTCTGAAAATTGATGAGCGCCTCCAGCCGGCCCTGGGCAATCTCGGCCTGGTAAGGGGTATAGGCCGTATACCAGCCCGGATTTTCCAGTATGTTGCGCTGAATTACGCCGGGGGTAATGGTGCCATAATAGCCCTGCCCGATGTAGGAGCGGTATACTTTATTTTTGGCGGCCAGCTTGCCAAAATCCTGCAGAAATTTATACTCGCTGCGGGGAGCGGGCAGGTTCAGGGGCTTTTTGAGCCGTATGTTGGCAGGGATGGTCTGCTCAATGAGTTGATCCAGTGAGTCAACACCAATTGCCTCCAGCATATGGCGGATCCCGGCTTCATCCGATCCGTTGTGGCGGTCGGCAAAGCGCTCAGTTTGTGAAAGGTTTATTTTCATCAGAAGTGAAACGGAAATTCAATCGTTTGAGATAAGGGAACGGGCCTCTGAACGGCCATACAAATCTACAACATATTTGGGGAAGAAAAATGCTCCCCATAGCAAGATAAAAGCCTAAAATAGAACGAAAAAAGCGCCGCCCCGGCAGGGAATGGCGCTTTTGAAATCTATGGGTGGGGCTTAGGGTCTTCCGGTTACAGGGTCTTTGGAAGATACCGCTCTCTCTTTTGGAAACTCCTGGTGCACAGCTTCGGCGTGCTTGCGGCTTTCCCAGTACTCCGCATGATCTTCGGGGTGATGGTGGGGTGCCTGTGGTCCCATGGTCTTGCGGAAATCCAGAAAACTAACGGCAGCTCCCAGCCCCACAAGGATGGCCACAATCCAGAAGAACAGATTGGCGCCCCATTGTAATACTTCAGTTGCTAATACAAACATAATAACCCAATAGCAAATGGTTAAACAGCTCAAAATCTGGGCGAAGTTAGCCTAAATCAGCTAAAAAGCTAGGCAAAGCGGCTGATATTTCTTACTTCATCCCTTAAAACATAAACGCAGCCAGGGGGGTGGGGTTGCCTCAGCGCCCACGCCAGGAGGGGCCTCCTTTTCTTCTTTTCCCCTTTTTTATCAGCCTTTTTTGCTCTGTGGGGTCTTGGGGGTGGGGCGGGCTTTTTTTCTCATGGAAGGCGCCCTTGAAGTCGGGATTTTCCTTGCGCTTCTGGCGGTCTATTTCCCGGGCCATGTCCTGCTGTTCTTCAAAGGGGGTCTTGGCTTCTATCATCTCTTCGGGCACCTCCAGGCGGGGTATGGGCCGGCGGATCAGCTCTTCGATGCGGGTGAAGTGGTAGAGCTCCGAGGGGGTAACAAATGTGATGGCCTCGCCCGTTTTTTCGGCCCGGCCGGTGCGCCCCACCCGGTGCACATAATCTTCATAGATCAGGGGCACATCAAAGTTGATCACATGGCTCACATCGGTAATGTCCAGGCCCCGGGAGGCAATGTCGGTAGTGACCAGTAGGGGTACATCTCCCTCCCGAAAAGCATCCATGGCGTTGTTGCGCGCATTCTGATCCTTATTGGCATGCACCACCCGCACGGGTACCATCAGCTTGCGCTCCAGGTATTTGGCAATGTCGGAGGCTGTCTGGCGGGTTTTGGTAAACACAATTGCCCGCACAAAGCGCTCCCGGTCCTGCAGCAGGTGCAGCAAGAGGTTTAGCTTGGTGCGCAGGTTGGGGGTTTCATAGATGTACTGGTCAATGGTGTCGGCGGTGGTGGCCTGGGGGGCTATTTCAATGCGCTCGGGAAAGTCCAGAAAGTTGCCGGCCAGCTCGGTAACCCGCTCGCCCATGGTGGCCGAAAACAAGGCATTTTGCCGCTTGGGGGGTACTACCTCCAGAATTTTGTTGATCTGGTGCCGAAAGCCCATGTCCAGCATCTTATCGGCCTCGTCCATAACCATGGTTTTGATAAAGCGCGGCAGCAGGGCGCCGGTGGCGTACACATCCCAGAAACGGCCGGGCGTGGCAATCAGAATGTCCATGCCTGCCGCTACGGCCTCGGCCTGGGGTTTTATGCCCTTGCCGCCAATGAGGGCAATGCTGCGCAGGTCGGTGTATTTGCCCATCTGCTTAACCACCCCTTCTATCTGCAGCACCAGCTCCCGGGTAGGGGCCAGAATAAGGGCCCGCGGGTGATCGCCCTGGGCATACTTAAGCTTCATGAGCAGGGGCAGTACGTAGGCGGCCGTTTTGCCGGTACCGGTAGGGGCAATGCCAAAGAGGTCCTGGCCGGCCAGCATCAGCGGAATGGCCCGCTCCTGTATTTCGGTGGGTTTGGTATAGCCAGCCTCTTCAACGGCCGTAAGAATCTGCTTGTTGAGTTTGAAGTGGCTAAAATCGGGTGTTTCCTGCATGGGTGCAAAAATAGCAGATTTATTGGTGGCAGCAGGCCTTTCCTGATCCTACATTGGTATATCCGTTAAACTCTATGCGTTGTTTTTAGTATTTTTAGTACCGTACCTGTATTTTACAGGCCAATTGGGCCGGGCCGGCCGGCAGTACAAACTGCCAGTGAAGCAAACAGCAGCCTTTTTTTAGCAGTCTGTGACAGGAGCTGTTCCTGCCGGCTTTACCCTGTGGCACCTGCCGCAACCCGGCCTGCCTGCCGGCTGCAGGAGTGGCAAAAACTTTTTACGTACCTCTTTTACCGATACGATGGATAAATTTCTGGAACTACTACAGCACGAGTTTGAACGCCCCTTCCAGAATTCCGTTCTCATCTTTTCCATCATACTGCTCATTATTCTGCTGGCGCCCATTGCGCTGCGCAACCTGCGCATTCCGGGCATTATCGGCCTTATCCTCTCCGGGGTGATCATAGGCCCCCATGGCCTGAACATGATCGAGCAGAACTCGGCCGTGGTGCTTTTTTCAACCATTGGCCTGCTCTACATCATGTTTATTGCCGGCCTGGAGCTTGACCTGAAGGAGTTTAGCAAAAACCGGCATAAAAGCCTCTTTTTTGGGTTTCTGACCTTTATTTTTCCCCTGGCCATCGGCCTGCCGGTGTGCATGTACCTGCTGGACTACGGCTTTCTGACCAGCCTGCTTACGGCCAGCATGTTTGCCACCCATACACTGGTGGCCTACCCCATTGTAAGCCGCATGGGGGTATCAAAAAATGAGGCAGTAGCCATTACGGTTGGGGGTACCATTCTTACCGATACCGCCGTGCTGATCATTCTGGCCATTGTAACGGGCTCGGCCAGCGGGGGGCTTACCTCCGCCCTGTGGATACGGCTGGGCATTTCCTTTACCATCTTCATCTTGTTTGTGTTGCTGGTAATCCCGCCCATTACCCGCTGGTTTTTTAAGCGCTGGGAAGATGAGAAGCATACCCACTATATCTATGTGCTCTTTGTGGTGTTTCTCTGCGCTTTTGTGGCGGAGCTGGCCAGCCTGGAGCCTATTCTGGGTGCTTTTGCCGCCGGCCTGGTGCTCAATAAGTATATCCCCCATACCTCGCCGCTTATGAACCGGATTGAGTTTGTGGGCAATTCGCTCTTTATTCCCTTCTTTCTGATCAGTGTGGGCATGCTGGTAGATATAAGTGTGCTGCTGTCGGGCCCCATGGCGCTGATTGTGGCGGCTACCCTTACGGTGGTGTCGCTGGCCGGCAAGTGGATTGCCGCCTACCTGACAGCGCTTTTTCTGAAGTACTCTCCGGCGCAGCGCAATGTGATCTTTGGCCTGAGCAGTGCCCATGCGGCAGCTACCCTGGCGGTAATTCTGGTGGGCTACCGCATTGATATCATTGATGAGGCCATCCTGAACGGTACGGTTATCCTGATCCTGATCACCTGCCTGGTAGCTTCTTTTGTGACTGAAAATGCCGGTAAGGCCATGGCCCTGCAGGAGGATATGATGGACCCCAGCACCTCCATGAGGCATGAAGAGCGGCTGCTGGTGCCCATCTCCAACCCGGTAACCATGGAGCGCCTGGTAGATTTTGCCCTTACCATCAAAAACCCGGTCTATGCCTCGCCCATTGTGGGCCTGGCGGTGGTTGAAGATGATGAAAAGGCCCAGCTAAAACTGGCCGAGTCCAGAAAGATCCTGGACAAGGCCATAACCCATGCCGTATCGGCCGATCAGCACATTGAGGTGATTGCCACCATAGATCAAAACGTAAGCGATGGCATTAAGCGGGTAACCAAGGAGATTGCCGCTACGGATATTGTACTGGGCAGCTCGCCGCAGGCCTCGCTGTCGGATATGTTCTTTGGCAATACCATCCAGAACCTGATCCACTCCACCAGCCTGGAACTGCTCATTTACAACCCCTCGCTGCCGCTTAATGTGCACAAGACCATCCGGGTGATCTGCCCCCGCCACTCTGAGCGGGAGTGGGGATTTGAAGGCTGGATGGAAAAGGTAATGCGGCTGAGCAGCTCCCTTACCCTCACCACTACCTTTTACTGTTCCAAAAGCACCTACGATCATATTCTGGACTATCTGAAGGAGCATAAGCTGAGCAATGCCGTAACCCATGTGGCCTTTGAGAACTGGGATGAGTTCTTAACCCTGGCCCGGGAGTTTGATGAGAATGATATGGTAGTGGTGGTCACCCCTCGCAAAGGAAGCATCTCCTACAAACCGGCCATTGAATCCGTATCCACCAAGCTGGGCCGGCACCTGCGCCACCACAGCTATCTCATCATTTGCCCCAAGGTGGCCGATAGCGGCGATTATCCTGAATTTTTATAGCAACCCTCAGCCGCCAAACGACCAGTGAACCAGGCCAGTCCCTGCCCTCCCAGATCCAGGGGCGGGGCCGGGCTCCGCAGAAAAATGCTAGCGCTTTTTGCCAATTTCCTCCTACAGGAGCAGAACAAATTTTGATGAATTCAGTACATATTATAATAGCAGAGGTTTCTGCACTATAGTAGTGTGTCTTCACCTAAGCAGCAGAGCCGGCTGTATTTTTAATAGATCTAGGATTATTGAATAAAACATTTTTTTAACATGAGCAGAGAAAAACACTTAAAGCGGCTAAAAGCATCTCTTTCTGAAACCCAAAACATACTGGGCGACCTGATTGCAGGCACTGGCAAAGATGCGAGCAAACGATTTACCAAAGCAAACAAGCGCCTGCAGCACACCTATGATGATGCCAGCTCTGAGCTGGAGGCCTTACTGAAGGAATCAACAAGTGATGTGCAAAAGCAATTCTCAAGCACCCGTAAGGATCTGGAAAAGCAGTATGCCAGCACCCGCAAAGACCTGGACAAGCAGGCTGCCAAAGCCAAAAGCCAGTTAAGCAACCGCTTTGCGGATGGCAAGGCGCTGGCTCGTTCGGCAAAAGCCGGCCTTGGCGCCAGTGCCATAGCCCTGGCTTCTAAAACGCATCTGCCCTCCAGAGCGGCCAATGCCGCCGCTTTTCTGGCCAAGACCGGTCTGGCTGCCAAAGCAGTTGAGCTGGCTACCAAGGCCGATCTGAGAACCCGCACAGCCAATTTGCTGGAAGGCGCCGCCGGTGGCTTTATTGCTGCCCGCAACAAGCTGAACCCCAATTCAAAAGTGATTGTGCTGAATGAAAAAGACCGGCACAATGTAAGCAAAGCCGGGTATTTTGCCCGCTTTGCCGTACTGGCCATCGTTATTATCTCCAAGCGCGAAAAACTGATGAAGCTGGGCAAGGATCTGTACAACAAGATTCAGGAAAAAGGGGTGAAAGAAGCCCTGACCCAGGAGGCCAGCGAGCAGTTCAATACCATGCGCCGCCTGATTAAGGCCTACTCAAATGGGCAGTACCGTGAGTTCCCATACCGCTCACTGGTGAAGATTGTAGCCGCTGTAATCTACTTTGTGTCTGTAGTAGACCTTATTCCGGACTTTATTCCTGTTCTGGGTCTTACTGATGACCTGGCCATTCTGGCCTGGGTATATGCCTCGGTAAAAGACGATCTGCAGCAGTTTGTAGAGTGGGAAGCCGCTGAAGACAAGCGCAAGACCCGTCTTGCCAAGCAATCGTCCGGCAGCAGCTCCGGCTCAGACAGCGCCAGTGGTTCGGGCATCGCCAACGTAGGCAATGCGTCTGCCTCTGACCGTAAGGCCAGCCCCAATGTAACCACCAGCAGTGGCGAGACCGGCAAAGCTACGGTAACTACCGGCACTACTGGCAGCAGCAGCTCAGCCAGCAGCAGTTCAGCTGGCGATACCAGCACTGCCGGCCGCACCCCATCTTCAGGGGGTAGCAGCAGCAATCCCGGTAACCGAACTGGAGGAAACAGCCCTTCTTAAGAAGACGCCCCCTCTTTTAGTAAGAAGAAGGAGCCTGGCAACAGGCTCCTTTTTTTCATGCCCCCTGCACAATGAAGGGGGGAACTATTCTGTTTAATAGTAAGTATTGAGTATGTTTATTTCTCCGGACCGGAGCTCAGCCGCTACAATCAGCTATGAAATACCCACAGATTCTCATTCTTTCTTCCCTGATCTTTCTATTTGCTGCCTGCAGCGGTACCAATAAAACCAGCCAGGCTGCCGGCGCCGGCACACAGCAGGCGGCCAGCCCCTCCTCCAGAAGCACCGGGGCAGAGAGTACCTCTACCTCGGCCATGAGCAGCGGGCGCACCAGTACCAAAAAGGCCAATAGCAAAGTATACCAGCGTACCCATGCCGATCTGGTAAAAGAAGCCGAACAACGGCAGGAAGCCAATGCCAAACGTCGGGAAAAAGAAGCCAAACTGGCCGAAAAGCCCCAGTACTCCGACCCCAGTTATTTCGGGCATAAGAAAAAACCCAAGAAGCGGGCCGTAGGCAAGCGCAAGCTCTGCAAAGAGTGCGGAATTGTCCACTAATAAAACAAGAAGCGGCCTTTGCCGCTTTTTTGTTATACAGCATTGCATGTACCTTTGCTGCCATTACGTAAGACCCCACAGCCCTATGAGCCTAGCCAACCTGCACCGCTATATAGAACATACCAGCCTTAAACCCACCCTAACCCACCACGATATTGATCAGCTGGTGGCCGAGGCCCGGGAGCACAGCTTTCGCGGCGTATGCGTGCCGCCCTTCTGGGTTAAAAAGGCCCGCCGCGATCTTGGTACGGCCGATGTGCAACTGGTAACCGTTATTGGCTTTCCGCTGGGCTACAACATGACCGAAACCAAGCTGGAAGAAATGCGCCTGGCCATACGGGATGGTGCCGATGAGCTGGACATGGTCATGAACATATCGGCCATGAAAGCAGAAATGCCCTGGGTGAAGATTGAAATAGCCAAATGTGCCCAGCTGGCCCATGAGCACGAGCGCCTGCTGAAGGTGATCATCGAAACGGCCTACCTGACCGAAAAAGAGCTGGAGCTGGCCTGCCGCTGGTGTGCCGATGCAGGGGTGGATTTTGTGAAGACCAGCACCGGCTTTGCGCCCGAAGGGGCCAAAGTAGACGATATCAGGCGCATGCGGGAGCTGCTGCCCAGCCAGGTGGGCATCAAAGCCTCCGGCGGCATCCGCAGTCTGGATGATGCCCTGGCCCTTATACAGGCCGGCGCCGACCGGCTGGGTACTTCCTCAGGGGTAGCGCTGGTGCAGGCCGGGCAGGGAGAAGCAGGCGCCTATTAGCCGGAACAGGGCAGGTGGCTGTGGAAAAAAGAGGCCTTGTTTGCAATCGCATCTTCTTTCATTAATTTTCGGATTCTCAATGCAATAAAAACTATGAAACGCCTTCGCATACGCATAAGCGGCAAAGTACAGGGAGTTTTTTACCGGGCAAGTGCCCAGGCCAAAGCCAAAGAACTGGGCCTGAATGGCTGGGTGCAGAATGAAGAGGGGGGATCTGTACTGATTGAGGCCGAGGGAGAAGACCAGAAACTGCAGCGCATGGTAGAATGGTGCCAGGTAGGGCCGGGTGCGGCCCAGGTAGAGCAGGTAGAAACCCAGGAGGTACAGCCCCAGGGCGTAAGCGGATTTGAAGTGCGGCGCTAGGCAGGCCCCCGGGGAGAACTGCTGCCCGGGACAGCAGCCAGAAGCCATTGCTGCTAATACCCCCGGTATTATTATTCCCTGCTAAAATCTTCTCCCTGAGGGGTAATGGTGCGAAAAACCAGCTGCACAAAAAAATCGGTGAGGGTCTCGGCTTTTTTGCCGGCCTCGGAGAGGGAAGGCAGGTGCTGGGCAAAGAAACGCTGCTGATGGGCCCCTTCTACCACCGCCGTTATCAGAGCGCTGGGGTAGGGATAGTCAGGATTTACATCCCGCACCATATCGGCCACCCGCCGCACCAGCCGCTTTAGCCCCATAAAATACCCTTCCTTATTATCGGCATCCACATCTTTGGTGAAGTACGCCTTGGATGATTCCGCTACCACAATCTGGTAAAGCTTTTCTTCATTGATGTACTGGATGTCAGAATCCTGCTGAACGGCCTCCGTAAGCGATAGCAGGGCTTTATGCAGCTTCAGGCTGGCATCCTCAATATTGGCCGTGGCAAACATCATGCGATACTCCTGCCAGGCCCAGTACCAGGAGATCAGGTACACCAGCAGTTTATGCTTGTTTTCAAAATAGCGGTAGATGGTGCTCTCCGGAGAGCCGATCCGGGTTCCCAGTTTTTTAAAGGTAAAGCCTTCAAAGCCCAGCTCTTCAATTAGTTCAATACTCTCCTGCACAATGGTTCTGCCCAGGGGGGTAGAGTCCGGATCTTTCAAAAACAATCCTTCGTGTACCCGAATGCGAAACTGCTGAAGATAAGGCTCCATGAATAGCTATTTTTACTTACAAATATACTAGTAATACTATTGTTTTCAAAAGTAGATCTAACTTCATGCCAAAATGTTCTGAAATTCGCCAGGCAGGACCTATTTCCGGATAGGGATTCTTTTGTACCTTCATGCTGCAGGGGATCTTTTACCCCCTTCTGCCCGCATGGAAGATCTGCTAGCCGCCCGCCTGCAAATGGCCGTTTCGTTGGGCTTTCACATAATTTTTGCCTGCATAGGCATGGCCATGCCGTTTTTTATGGCCTACTCGGGTTATCGCTATCTGCGTACCGGCCAGCCCTTGTACCGCGATCTGACCAAGGCCTGGTCGGTAGGCGTTGCCATTTTCTTTGCCGTAGGCGCTGTGTCGGGTACGGCACTTTCTTTTGAGCTGGGCCTGCTCTGGCCCGAATTTATGGAGCATGCCGGCCCCATCTTTGGGATGCCCTTTAGCTGGGAAGGCACTGCTTTTTTTCTGGAAGCCATTGCCCTGGGTCTGTTTCTCTATGGCTGGGACCGGCTACCCCCCTGGATTCACTGGGGCTCCGGCGTGGCGGTGGGCCTGTCGGGTGTAGCCTCTGGCATCTTTGTGGTAGCCGCCAATGGCTGGATGAATGCCCCCACCGGTTTTGACTGGGTAGACGGGCAGGCCTATAATATTGATCCGGTTGCCGCCATGTTTAACGATGCCTGGTTTACCCAGTCGCTGCACATGACCCTGGCCGCTTTTGCCGCTACCGGTTTTGCTGTGGCCGGCCTGCATGCCCTGCTGCTGCTGCGGCAGCCGCACAACCTGTTTCATCGCACGGCCCTGCGCATAGCCTTAACGGTAGGCGCTGTGGCTGCCCTGCTGCAACCCCTTAGTGGCGATCTGTCGGCCAAGGATGTGGCGCAGCGCCAGCCAGCCAAGCTGGCGGCTATGGAGGCGCTCTACCAAACCAGCCAGCCGGCCGATCTGCTGATTGGGGGCCTGCCGGATGATGAAAGCCGGAGTGTAGCTTACGCCATTCACCTGCCGGGCATGCTCAGCTTTTTAGCTCATGGCGATTTTGAGGCAGAAGTGTTGGGCCTGGATGCCTTTCCGCGCGATGAGTGGCCCCCGGTCCTGATCACCCATATTGCATTTCAGGTGATGGTGGGCTGCGGTACGGTTATGGCACTGGTAGGGGTGTTGTTTATGTTTTTGCAGTGGCGCCGCTCCCCCTGGCTGCAGCAGCGCTGGTTTTTGTGGCTGCTGGTAGCAGTAGGCCCCCTGGGCTTTGTAGCCGTAGAAGCCGGCTGGACGGTGACTGAAGTAGGCCGCCAGCCCTGGATCATCTACGGCATCATGCGCACGGCCGATGCGGTATCGCCCATGCCGGGGCTGGTCTTGCCCTTTCTGCTGTTTACCGGCATTTACCTGCTGCTTACCTTTGTACTGGTATGGCTGATGGTGCGCCAGATCAGGACACTGCCGGAACATTACCCCTCAGCCAGGCTCACCGATCTACCCCCTAATAATTCTGCCTCATGATGCTGGCTATCGTTATTCTCTTTCTGGTGATCTCGTTGCTGTTTTATGTGCTGTTTGGCGGAGCAGATTTTGGGGCCGGCATCATCGAGGCTTTTGCCAGCCGCCACCACCATCATACCATCAGCAAGGCCATTGCCCCGGTTTGGGAGGCTAATCATATCTGGCTCATCCTGGTAGTGGTGATCCTGTTTATGGGCTTTCCGCCTATCTATGCCGAGATGTCGCGTTTTCTGCACCTGCCGCTGCTGGCGCTGCTCATCGGAATTGTGCTGCGGGGCTGTGCCTTTACCTTTCGGCACTATGATGCGGTGCATGACCGCTCGCAGCGCTGGTATACGCTGGTTTTTCGGGTATCCAGCCTGTTTACGCCCCTTTTTCTGGGTATGGTGGCGGGTGGTATGCTGCTGGGCCGCATACCGGCGCAGCTGGAGGGCAATAGTTATTACAGCCTGTTCATTGCCCCCTGGTTCAATCTTTTTTGCCTGGCGGTGGGGGTTTTTACCACCTGCCTCTTTGCCTTTCTGGCAGCAGTGTACCTGATTGGGGAGGCCCGGGAGAGCGGGGAGCAAAAGCGCTTTGTGCGGGCAGCCCGCTGGGCAAACCTTGCGCTGGTACTAAGCGGCGCCCTGGTATTTGGGGCAGCAGCGGCTGAGGGGCTGCCTCTGCTGGCTACCTTCCTTGGTTCTGCCGGCGCCCTACTAGCCCTGGGCCTGGCCACTCTATCGCTGCCATTGCTCTGGCTGGCCCTGCTGCGCCAGTGGGTGATCCTGAGCAGGCTGCTGGCCGGCCTTCAGACCCTGCTGGTGCTGGGGGCCTGGTTCTGGACAGAATATCCCGTGGCCCTGCGCTATACTAATGGCATGGCCCTTACCCTTTTTGAGGCGGCTGCCCCGCAGGCCACCCTGCAGCAACTGGGGCTGGCGCTGCTTGTAGGCAGTGCGCTTATTCTGCCCTCTTTATATTTTCTGCTCAGAACCTTTAAGAAAGCCAATCCGTTGCAGGTCTGATGGCCAATGCACTATCTTTGGTACTACATTTCCCTATTATCGGTACTTTATGAAACTAATCCGCGCCATTGCCCTGCTGCTGGCTGGCATTCTCATCATTGCCCTGGCTACCGCTGCCTTTATGCCCGAAACCATGGAGGTAGAGGGGAGTATTGAGATCAATAAGCCGGTAGAAGAGGTGTTCAACCATGTAGCCGACCTGCGGAACTGGCATGCCTGGAATCCCTGGTCTGAAATGGATCCCGAGGCCACCCATGAGATCAGCACCCCCAGCCGCGGCAAAGGCGCCAAATGGAGCTGGACGGGCGAGAAACTGGGCAAGGGCAGCTTGCAGCAACAGGAGATTGAAGAAAATGAGATGATCCGCTTTTCACTGGTGTTTGAAGAGCCAATGGAATCCAGCGGAATCGATACCTGGTATTTTGAGCGTACAGAAGACAATACCACCCTTGTGACCTGGAAGGATGAAATGGCCATGGAATATCCGCACGGGCGGCTGGCCACCCTGTTTGTAAAGCCAGGCCTCGAGGAGCAGCTGAACCGGGGCCTCCAGAAGCTCAAGGCCCTGATTGAGAAAGATGCAGCCCCCACTCCCCAGCCCGCCAGCCCGCCTGCCGATTCGGCTGGCCTGCGCGTAAGCGGCATCTAAGCCAAATCAACATCTCAATAAAAAAAAGTCCCTGCAGCTGCTGCAGGGACTTTTTGTGCATTACGCGGAGCGCTTAGTCCGGCAGAAGCACGGCATCTATGCCATGCAGTACCCCATTGGTTGTGAACTGATCCATTTCTGCAGGCAGCAGCCGGGCAGGCTGCGTATTGCCCTCGCCCAGAAGGGTGCCCGCGGTGGCATCAACGCGCACGCTATCTCCCAGTTGGGTACGCAGGTTGCCGGTATGGAGCATGTGTGAGAAGCGGTAGCCTGCCAGCAGGTGATAGAGTAGCAGGGGGCGAATCACGGCCGGATCTTCCTGCTCAATCTCTTCAACTGTGGTATAGCCGGCAGCGGTAAAGGCCGCATCGGTTGGTGCAAACAGGGTAAGCCGCTGGTTTGCATTATCCAGTACTGAGGCCAGGCCGGTATGGGTGAGCGCAGCCTGCAGCAAGCCATACTCGGCCTCCTGCCCGCTGGCCCGGGTGGCTATAAGGTCGGCCAGGCTTTGGGTGGGGGGCTGCAGCACTTCGCCCAGGGTATGCAGTACGCCATTGGTGGCCCTCAGGTCAGTAGTGGCCAGGGCTGTTCCCTGGTTCAGCAAAACGGTGTTATTGGAAGTATAGGCAACAATTTTGCTCCCCGAAAGGGTAGAGAGCAGACTGCTGTCCAGCTGGGCCACAGGTTTGTTGCCCAGGGCAATGTGGTAACGGATCAGGGGATCAAGGGCCGAGAGGGGCACGGCTTCCAGACTGGTATAGCCTGCTGCCTGCAGATAGCTGGCAAAGGCTGCATTGGTAGGAGCCAGCAGGGTAAAGTCAAGGTGTTGGTTTTGCAGGGTACTCAGAAGGTTGAGCCGCTCCAGTGCGGTATAAAAGGAACTGAGCTCGGACTGATCCCGCACGCGCTGCAGCAGCGTTTGGGTAGGGTCTATCGGTCTGTTTTCATTGGTTGCATCGCAGCCCCAGCCCAGCAAAAGGGCAATTAACATAATAAGGCAGCTGGGAGATACGGCTAACAGCGGGTGCTTTCTTCTCATAAATCAGGTAATTAGGTCCGCTCGAGACCCATTTGGGAAAAATTCTAGTGCAAAAATAAAAAACCGGCACGAAGGCCGGTTCCTGCACGACAGAAATTTAAGAGACTTACTGCTTTTTATCCGTATCTTTTATACCCTTTATTTTATCATAGTCGGTTTCTTCACGCAACTTGCTGCCGCGCTGGCCCGGGTATTGGTTAGTGATCTGATAGGAACCTTCGTTGCTGGGGTGGCGTTCGCCCAGGTCATCGCCGGAGGTATAGTATTGCTGGCCGGGATCTTCGTCAGCAGGCTGTTCCCAGAAGGTATCGATTCCATAATAGCTGTAGACCAGCGCCATGGTCTCGTAATTTCCGTCTTTCAGCTCATCCAGCTCAATCAGGGGGGTGCCTTCTATGGTTTGGCGGTCGGCATCTACCAGTACCCGCAGCGTATTGGGGTTAATGCTTACTTTTTCCCAGGGCAGTACAAAATGATCGGCGCCCAGGCCCAGAAAGCCGCCTTTTTCTACCACCAGGGCTACTATGCGTCTGTGGGCGGCCGAAACTATAATATCGGAAACCTTTCCGTATTCCTGTGCCAGAGAATTGTGCACCGGTTTGCCGATGAGATCGCTGGCGTTTGCAAAATGTTGAAGGCTCATAAAAATAGAGATCGCTTGAGTGATAGGTACAGGCCATTGGCCCTATAGCTACAACTCAGGCGATCTCTAAAAGTTTTGCCGGCAGACCCGCAAACCGGGCGGTTTACAGCAGCTCGTTGGCCAGGTTGGCCAGCTCGGATCGTTCTCCCTTTTCCAGCGTAATGTGCGCATAGAGGGGCTGGTCCTTGAGGCGGTCGATCAGATACGAAAGTCCGTTACTCTGGGAGTCCAGGTAGGGGGAGTCGATCTGGTACACATCGCCCGTAAACACGATCTTGATGTTTTCGCCGGCCCGTGTGATAATGGTTTTTACCTCATGGGGGGTCAGGTTCTGGGCTTCATCCACAATAAAGTAGATGTTGCTGAGGCTGCGCCCGCGGATGTAGGCCAGGGGGGTGATCAGCAGCTTTTCCTTTTCCACCATTTCGGTAATGCGGGCGTATTCTTTCTCGCTCTCCCGGTACTGGCTCTGGATAAATTTAAGATTGTCCCAGAGGGGTTCCATATAGGGGTTGAGCTTGCTTTTGATATCGCCGGGCAGGTAGCCAATGTCTTTGTTGCTCAGCGGCACAATGGGGCGGGCCAGGTAAATCTGCCGGAAGGCAGAGCGCTGCTCCAGGGCGGCGGCCAGGGCCAGCAGGGTTTTGCCCGTGCCGGCTACCCCCTGCAGGCTCACCAGGCGAATATCGGGGTTAAGCAGGGCATGCAGGGCAAAAGTTTGCTCGGCATTGCGGGGTTTGATGCCGTACACCTGCGTTTTTTCTACCTTTTCGGCCTGCTCGGTACGGGGGTTGTAATAGGCCAGTACTGAGTTTTTGGGGCTTTTAAGAATGTGGTAGCTGTTGGCCAGGGGTTTTTCTTTGCCCCAGATGGCTTCGCGGGAGCATACATTTTTCTCGTAGAGGGAGTCGATCAGTTCCGGGGCTACCTTGTCCTGCTCGGTGCGGCCGGTAAAGAGGGTTTGTACGTTCTTGATCTTGCCCGTTTCATAATCTTCGGCTGGCAGGCCCAGGGATTTGGCCTTCAGGCGCAGGTTAATGTCCTTGCTGACCAGAATTACACGCTTGCCCTCCTTTTCGTGTACCTGCTCTTCCTGCAGCTTAAGGGCGGCATTGAGAATGCGGTGGTCGGGCTTGCGCTCATCAAAGATGCGGATGGCGTCCAGCATGCTGTCGCTTTCCATCAGCACCTTAAACTTGCCCTTTTTCAGCTTCTTGTTGTCGCCGTTGAGCGGCACCCATTCGTGCAGCATGTAGCTGTCGGAGAGGCTATCCAGCAGGCGGATAAATTCCCGTGCTTCAAAGTTTTTGTTTTCGTTTCCTTTCTTAAAATTGTCCAGTTCTTCCAGCACCGTAATGGGAATGGCCACATCATGCTCCTCAAAGTGCATAATGGAGTTGTGGGCATAGAGAATTACGGAGGTGTCAAGTACAAAAATCTTTTTCTGTCGGTCAGACTTTGGCGCCATAAAGTGGGGGTTAAAAAATATACAAGAGAGTAGAGAAAAGGGGGGCTAGCTGTGTTTTTCAGCCGGCTGTTCGGCCTCGGCCTGCTGCAGTTTGTTTTTGAGCAGGTCCATCATGCCCATATAGTTTTCCATCAGGGGGTGCAGTGTGTCCATACTGGTTTGCTCATCGTGCAGCAGCTGGTGAATATTTTCACCAAGGGTCGCCATATCATCAAGTTTGAGCATAAGCACCGAGGGGCGTAGTTTGTGAAAGATGCGCCGAAGCTGCTGGCGGTCCCGGGCGGCTGTGGCCTGCCGGATCTCCAGCGGAATTTCGGTAAACTGCCGGATGTAGAGCCCGATCAGTTCTTCCAGAAATGCTCTGTCGCCTCCGGCTACTTCATACACACCAGACAAATCAAGCAGGGTTTCACTATTGTCTGTCGCCTGAGGGGTGTGCATAGCTGTTTTGGTTTGCTTGGTGAATGGGCAGTAGTAGTTCAGTTTGTACAGCAGGCTTTCGGGCTTAAAGGGCTTCAGGACCATATCGGTAAAGCCGGCTTCCTTCAGCTTATCCTCTATGCCTACAATGCCGGCAGCCGTAATGGCAATGATGGGCGTTTTGCTATAGTCCTGGCTGCTGAGCTGACGAATCTGGCGGGTAGCATCAAAGCCATCCATCTCGGGCATTTGCAGGTCCATCAGCAGCAGGTCATAGGCCTTTTCAGAGGCCATTTCCAGAGCAATTTTGCCATTTTCGGCCACATCGTAGCGAATTCCCCAGCTCAGTAGAAATTTGCCGGCTACGGCCTGGTTGATCAGGTTGTCTTCGGCCATGAGCACATGCAGCTTGCTAAGGTCTTTGCCGGGTTCTGTCCCAAAGGTATACGCAAGGGGCTTGAGATCGGTTTTGGAAGTTTTGCGATAGGGAATGGAAAACCCAAAGGTGCTGCCCATACCCGGGCGACTGTTTACCCAGATCCTGCCCTGCTGCAGCTCTACCAGTTGTTTGGTGATGGCCAGGCCCAGGCCGGTACCCCCATAGGCAGCGGTACTGGTATTGGCTTGCTCAAACTTTTCAAAGATGGCTTCCAGGCGGTTTTCCGGTATGCCAATACCGGTATCTTTCACTTCGGCCGTTAGCAGGTACTGCTCGCCCTCCAGGGGGGTGGCAGATATGATGACCGTAACCTGCCCCACATGGGTAAATTTAATGGCATTGCTGAGCAGGTTGGTCATGATCTGGATAAGCCGCACGGGGTCGCCCTCCAGCTCGTGGGGCACATTCTCCTGAAGTTGCAGCGAAAACTGTAAGCCCTTGGCTTTGGTCTGGGTACGGAAGGTATGTTTGAGGCTGTTGAGAATATCACGCAGGTTAAACTGCACACGTTCGATCTTGATCTTGCCGGCCTCAATTTTAGAGAGGTCCAGGATGTCATTGATCAGGCTCAGCAGGTTCTCTGCCGAAAATTTCAGGATGTTCAGGTCATCAAACTGGTCGGGCCGCGGGTTGTTCTGCAGCAGGTGATAGGCCAGGCCGATAACGGCATTCAGGGGGGTGCGCAGCTCGTGGCTTACGGTAGAGAGGAAGTAGTCTTTGATCTCGGCGGAGTGTTCGGCTACTTCCTTGGCTTTTCTAAGCTCCTGCTCAAAGGCTTTGCGTTCCGAGAGATCAGTATAGACCGATACAAAGCGCTCTACGGTACCGCCTGCATTCATAACCGGGTTAATGGTAAGCTGCACCCATTTTTGCTCATTCTTGCGGTTGCGCAGCAGAATCTCGTCGCTAAAGGGCCTGGCCCGGCGCAGGCAGTTGTTGAGGCGCTCCAGGGTAGCCCCATCGGTTGCCTCCGATACCATAAATTCGCGGGGGTACTGGCCCCGGATCTCCTCAAGGCTATAGCCGGTAGCCCGCACAAAGGCTTCGTTGATCCACTCCACCCGGTATTTGCGGTCGGAGATCATCACGGCATTGTCGGTGCGGCTGGCTACCAGCGAGAGGTTGGCCAGCAGCTCTTCATTTTGCTTGCGGGCAGTAATATCAGCCGCCATCATGATGGCCCCTATCACTTCTTCCTGCGCATTCCGCACAGGGCCTACAAAGATCTCGTTCCAGGTTTCGGGATGATGGCTATCGGCATGCTTGTATTCAAAGCGCACGCTTTCGCCCATCAGGGCTTTTTTAAAGGCAGGGATAAAGGTTTCGGCTGCTACCGGATTCAGCAGGCTGCGCATGTCTTTGGCCTTGGTAAGATCTACCCCATGCTGGCGCCGGGTACGCCGGATTCCCTCCTGGTTGTAGGTAAGGATCTTGTACTCAGTATCAAAAATATAGAGGCCAAAGTGGTGGTTATGATCAAATGCCGCGCGGATAATGGCCTGTGACTGCTCCAGGGCCTGTTGCTGCTGCCGCAACTGGGTTACATCCTGCACGGTGGCCAGAATCTTAAAGTCCTTGCCTTTTTCATTCTTGATGATGCGCCCCTTGCTGGTCAGGTACTTCCACTCGCCGGCAGGGGTAGCCACGCGGTAATCGAGCGTATAGCCTTCGCCGCGCATAATAGCCTGCAGCAGAATCTGGCGGGCCTCCTGCCGGTCCTGGGGATGCAGGTAGTCCAGGTGATCGTTCAGGCAAAGACTTTCCTGGTTCTCAATTTCCAGAATAGCGCAATAGCCCGCCGAGTAGGCAAAATGGGTCGTGCTGATGTCGATCTCGTAAAAACCGGTATTGGCGATCTTTTCGGCCTGCTCCAGCTTGGCGGCATTTTCCAGCGCCTCCTGCAGGGCTTTTTTCTTGCGGCTGATGTCGGTAGCCCGGCCCTCGTAAATGAGCTGGCCGGTCTGCGGATCGCTGCGTACCGAGCAGCTGATCTGGAGCCAGAGGCGGCTGCCGTTCTTGCGGGTGGCTTCTACCTCCAGGCCATCCACAAAGCCCTGCTGGTTTACCTTCAGGGCAATGGCATCCAGTTCGGCCTGGGGGATAAAGGTATAGGAGCGTCCGGTCTGGATAAGGTCGGCGGCCGAGGCAAAGCCCATCATGGAAGCCAGTATATCGTTTACATACGTAATCCCTTTTGTGCCCTCCAGCCGGAATACCCCCTGGTGGCTGCTTAGGTTGAGCGAGCTAAGGGCATGCTCGGTCATGCGCAGGCGCTGGTTGTTGGCGATCAGCTGGGCCTGCTGGGCTTCTATTTTGGCCTCGTTCTCAAAATCGCGCAACTTCAGGTTCAGGATGGTGCGCCCAATGGTATAGAAGATCAGCAGAAAGGTAAGCTGGCCGATCAGAAAGGTATGAAAGAGGGCGGGCTCCTGGTAAAGCTGGTAATGGAGCCCAAAATACAGCACCTGCCCCAGGCCTATAAGCAGCAGCACCCGGCGTATGGGCCAGTACAGGCTGGTCATGAGCGCACAGCAGGTCAACAAAAAAACGGGCACTGCCAGGGGGCTGACATTCAGGGCCAGGGAGATCAGCAGGGCATGTAATAAACATACCACAATGAAGGCGTTTATCAGCAATAGTTTAGGCCTGAGCTGCTTTTCTTCCTTTACCCGGCGCACAGCCAGATAACAGAGGAGCATAAAGCATACGGCCGATACTTCCAGAAAAAGCAGGCTGGTAAAGCCCTCAATTTTATTCTCAGGCCAGAAAAGCCCAAAGAACAGATTGGGCAGCAGCACCACTACGCTTACGGCAATGGCGGTAATCAGGGAGAATTTCTCGATCCTGGCCAGGTTTAGGGCAGCAAATCCTGCCTGAAAGCGATAGTACCTTCGGTCTTCCAGTTGCTGGAATAAAAAATTGCGGCTCAGGTTCGGAAACATATTGGACAGCTAGTAGCCTTGTTATAAAAATACTAAGATTGGGGGTCCGCTCAAAGGGAAAGACCGTATTCCTCAGGGGGATGTAGGGTATTCTGAAAAAAAGCAGCAAAGCAGAATTTTAGTGGCCTAAAAACCTGGTCTGGGAAAAAGGCGCAAGCCGCCGGTCACCTGCGAATACGGGCGGTAGGCAAGCTTACCGACTGAGCATCAGGATGATAATGAGGATAATTGCGTTCGGCCAGCAAAGGAGTGCCTGCTACAGCCGGCCATTGCCATTTGCAGGGGGTGATAAAAGGGCAGGCATACGGCACACGGCTGCCGGGGTAGGGGATACTAGGATAAAGAGGGTGGCGGGGCATGCTGGCAGGGGGTGCGGCAGGCAGTGGGCTAGTCTTCCTGCTCGGGGTATTTGGCACTAAAGCGGTCTTCGTTTTCGGCCGCTTCTATGTCCAGCACATTGGCCAGCACCAGGCGCACCAGGGTACGAGACGCCAGCGAGAGGGGGATGCCGGCCGTTTTGGCATAGGTGCGCAGGGTGATAAAGGGGTGCTCCTGCAGGTACTGCATCAGCACCTGTTCTTTTTCCGTCCAGCGAAAGCCTACATCCTTTGGGCGCTGGCGGCCACGCATAATTTCCCGCATTTCGCGGCTGGCCTGTATGCTGCGGTCGGCCACCCGCACATAGGTGCGCTTGCGCAAAGGGGGGTGCGGGTTGCGGGGCCTGGGGTATACATGGGCCGGCAGCGGCTCGGGCTCCAGCACAAAATGAGGTTTGTGCGGGCTCTCGCTGATGTAGTAACGCAGTACCCACTTGCTGCCGGGCAGGGCAATTTTTTCCTGCACAAACTGGATCTGGGGTTTGCAGTGCTGGCTGATGGCCTTGTTGAGCGTCCAGGCCTCTTCTTCCGGAAAGCGCAGTCCGCTTATGTTGCCATCGTCGCTTACGCCAATCAGCAGGTTGCCGCCGCCGGTATTGGCAAAGGCTACAATCTCCCGGATAATCTTTTCGGGATGGGCCACTTTTTTCTTGAATTCGAGGGTGGCATGCTCACCTTCTTTTACCAGTAATTGCAATTCTCGCAGCGTCATAGCGTATGATGTTCGGGAAAGAGTGCCCCTGCTCCCAAAGGGGTGCGCAAGGCTCGGCAGTGAAAGAGGGCCGGCAGATCAGAAATCGTCGTCCTCGTCCTCTTCCTCCAGGCTATCCAGGCCGGGCATACTAAACATGCTGCTGAGCAGATCGCTGAAGTGAGTACCAGTAGCCAGGCCTTTTTTGCTGAGCATGCTATACTCTGCCAGGCCGTGTAGTACAAACTCCATCATAAACCAGTGCTCCTCTTTTGAAAGCTCGGGATGATGGCGTTTTACCAGCTCCTGTAAACCCGGTACACTTTCCAGTACGGTGCGATAGTCCCTGTCGGAGGCATCCAGCAGCAGGTCTACGGTATGGCCCTCGCCAAACCAGTCGGTTATGGTCTTATAGGGGCTTTCGGTTTTTGCTGGCGTAGCTGCGGCCCGTGCCCCTTTTTCGGGCTTGGGGTTGGGGAAATACTGCAGAAACTGGGTACGCATGGCCTTGCCCAGCAGGTTTTGGGCCACAATGCCGGCGCCCTCCTGCTCGCCCTCGTACACCAGTTCAATTTTGCCGGTTACAGCCGGGATAATGCCCACCAGGTCGCCTACCCGCACATGCGTCTTTTTTTCGCCGTTGAGCAGGGATCGGCGCTCGGCGGCGCTGATCAGGTTCTCATAGGCCGAGATGGTAAGGCGGGCCGATACGCCGCTTTTGGGGTCTACGTACTCGCTTTCCCGGGCCTCAAAAGCTACCTGCTCTACCAGGTCTTTGATCAGTTCGTTGCTCTTGACCCGCTCCTGCTGCTCGGGGCTTAGCTGGGCCTCCTGCTGGGTAATGGCCTTGCCAATGGCCAGGCTTTTGGGGTAGTGGGTGATGATCTGGCTATCGATGCGGTCCTTCAGGGGGGTAACAATGCTGCCCCGGTTAGTATAGTCCTCGGGGTTGGCTGTAAAGACGAACTGAATATCCAGCGGCAGGCGCAGCTTAAAGCCGCGAATCTGGATATCGCCTTCCTGCAGAATGTTGAAGAGCGCTACCTGAATGCGCGGCTGCAGGTCGGGCAGCTCGTTGATCACAAAGATGCAGCGGTTGGAGCGCGGCACCAGGCCGTAGTGGATCACCCGCTCATCAGAGTAGGAGAGCCGCAGGGAGGCGGCTTTTATAGGGTCTACATCCCCAATGAGGTCGGCAACGGTTACATCAGGGGTGGCCAGCTTTTCGGTATAGCGCTCGCTGCGGTGCAGCCAGGCAATGGGGGCTTCATCATCCAGGTCGGCCACCATCTCCAGGCCGTGGTGGCTGATGGGGTTTAAGGGGTCTTCCAGCAGGTCGGTGCCCTGCAGGTAGGGGATGTACTCGTCCAGCAGGTTTACCATCAGGCGGGCTATGCGGGTTTTGGCCTGGCCCCGCAGGCCCAGCAGGTTAATGTGGTGGCGGCTCAGGATGGCGCGCTGCAGATCGGGCAGCACAGTTTCCTCATAGCCCAGAATGCCCGGAAAGGGGTTTTCCTGTGTCTGCAGTTTTTTGATCAGGTTGTCCCGAAGCTCGTCTTTGATGCTGCGGGTCTGGTAGCCGGCTGCTTTAAGGTCACCAAGTGTTTTGATGCCGCTTAGCATATCGGCCGATATAGATGGGGTAGGCATGTTGCTTAAACGTTTTTCTGCGGTTTCGTCGGTAATCTTCAAACACCAGATGGCCCAGGCCCTGCAGGCTGCTGTAAT
>NZ_AODQ01000063.1 GCF_000348925.1 Cesiribacter andamanensis AMV16
GGCTGTTTTTATCATAAAATCCCCAATTAAAAAATTCGGGATGACCCATGTTTTTTTTACGCTAACGCTTCCTGTAGAAGTACGCGCTGTTTATTGCGGCTTGTTGTTGCTGCGGTTGCCCGACCAGCCCCGGTTGCGGTTACCGCTGCGGGGTGCGCCACTGCCCGAGCCGTTGCTGCCAGCCCCGCCTGAGCGATAGTTTCCCCCTCCGGAGCCTCCTTCAGTACGGCGTGGGGCCGAGCCTGAGCGCTCCTGACCGGTACGTGCCCCTCCAGAGCGGCTCTGTCCAGAGCGGCTCTCTCCAGAGCGGCCCTGTCCGGGGCGGCCCTGTCCACCACCAAAGCCGCCGCGGCCCTGGCGAGCAGGAGCGGGTTCTACGGGCGCATCGGCGCCGGCCGTATAGGGGTGCTCGCTCACTACGGGTATCTGCTTGCCGATCAGCTTCTGGATATCGCGCAGGTAGGCCCGTTCTTCCGAATCGCAGAAGGAAATGGCAATGCCGCTGGCGCCGGCCCGTCCGGTGCGGCCAATGCGGTGCACATAGGTCTCCGAAATGTTGGGCAGCTCATAGTTGATTACATGCGAGAGATCATCAATATCGATGCCACGGGCGGCAATATCGGTGGCGACCAGCACCCGGGTTTTGCCCCCCTTAAAGTTGCTCAGCGCCAGCTGGCGGGCGTTTTGTGACTTGTTGCCATGGATGGCCTCGGCGGTGATGCCCTCCTTCAGCAGGTCTTTTACTACCTTGTTGGCGCCATGCTTGGTGCGGGTAAAGACCAGCACCGAGCTGATGGCCCGGTCCTGCAGCAGGTCGTTCAGCAGGTCTTTTTTATCCTTCTTACCTACAAAATACACCTTCTGCTGAATGGTATTGGCAGTAGACGATACGGGGGTAACCTCTACTTTTTCGGGATTGCTCAGGATGGAGTCCGAGAGTTTAACGATCTCCGGCGGCATGGTGGCCGAGAAGAAGAGCGTCTGGCGCTTGGGCGGCAGCTTGGTAAGCACCTTTTTTACATCATGGATAAAGCCCATGTCCAGCATGCGGTCGGCCTCATCCAGCACAAAGATGCGGATGCGCTGCAGGTTAATAAAGCCCTGGTTCATGAGGTCCAGCAGGCGGCCGGGGGTGGCCACCAGAATGTCGGGTTTCTGCTGCAGGGCATCGGTTTGGGCGCGCTGCTTTACCCCGCCAAAAATTACGGTATGGCGCAGGCCGGTATGCCTGCCATAGGCGGCAAAGCTTTCGCCGATCTGGATGGCCAGCTCCCGGGTAGGGGTCAGGATCAGGGCCTTCAGGCTGGTGTCCTGGGGCGCTTCTTTTTTATACTGGTGCAGCAGCTGCAGCATGGGAATGGCAAAGGCCGCCGTTTTGCCGGTGCCCGTCTGGGCACAGCCAAGGAGGTCGCGCTGCTTTAGTACAATGGGAATCGCTTTTTGCTGGATAGGGGTTGGCGTGGTATAGCCTTCGGTCTTCAGAGCCTTTTGGATGGGCTCTATAAGGGATAAGTTTTCGAACGACATAAGTGATGTAGGATCAAGACAGCCTTCCGAAAACCTGGGTATTCTGTATCAGCAATCTGATTGGGTTCTTTTTTAGTGAATGGTATTTCTGCTAAACAAAGGGAGGGCCGGCTTAGTGCCCCAGGCCCGAGTGTTCTCCCTCTTTTCTAGCAAGGGCCCGCAAGATACGCATTTCCGCTGAGTAAATCGCTACGGCTTGTTTTGCGCCTCCAGCAGCTGCTGGGCCCGAAAGAGCCCATCGGCCGCCTGCAGGATCTTGGCCCGCAGCCGGGGGTTGTACTGCGGGCGCTCTTCCAGGAAGCTGCGCACCAGCCGGTCCGCCTCCGGACGGGTGTAAGCGCCAAAGGTGGCCTGCAGCCAGGCATAGGGAAAAAAGATGTCGCCCGTTTGCTGAATTTCCTCCAGCAGCTCCAGGCTCTGGAGCAGGTAGTGGCGGGAGGTCTCCTGCCGCAGGGGGTGGTGCAGGTAGCCCAGGGCGGTGGCCACCCAGGCTTCTTTCTCCCGATTGGCCGCATCGCGTAAGGAGGCAAAAAAGGCATCCCGATCGGCTGCTTTTTTAGACAGGGCCGGGCTGAGGAACTGCAGGCGCTTTTTGCGGTCGGGGTTGGGAATGCGGCTGATCTGCCGCTCCAGAATGGGCGAAGGGGCCGGGTACTCCCGCAGCACCAGTGCCAGGGCCAGGGCGGTATAATCATCTTCGGTAAGCACTACGCCTACGGGTGCTTTTTCTGATTCCCAGAGGGTGTAGAGCCGGTTTTTGGCCTCGGTGCTCAGGGCCATGCTTTGATAGGCCTTAAAGAGCAGCTTTTTGGCATTGGGGTCCTTGTTGTCCCGCATGGCCTGCCAGAGCTCCTCCTCCAGTTGGGGGGCCAGGGCCTGGCGCTCGGCGGCGGGCAGCAGGCGCCAGTACAAGTCACTCATCTGTTCGGTGAGCAGCTTCAGGTTCAGCTCTTCACTCTCCTGCCGCAGGCCGCTGCGGTAGAGGTCCAGCAGCTGGCGCGGGGCCACGGAACGGCCGTTGAGCATGTTCTCATACAGGTTGATATAGGCCGAAGCCCGGGCCACCGGATCAGACAGGCCAAAGGGGGTAGCAGGATTGCGCGTATCTACCGGAAATACCCCATAGCCTTCTCCACTGGCATTGAAGAGCACATAGAGAGGTTTTTTGGCTCCTTCTATAGTCTTTAGCCGCAACTGGGGCTGGTTCATCTGCACGGGGTAGTGCAGTACGGTATCGGCATACACCAGGGCCACGTCAAAATACTGGGGCCAGAGGCGGTCGGGGCCCGATTCGGCTTTCTGGCTAATGAGCAGCTCTGTGATGCGGTCGCCGCTGCTGCGCAGCTCCCAGTCAAACACGGGCCGGCCGGGCTCGTTTACCCATACCTGGTTCCAGGCTTTCAGGTCCAGGGGGGTGACGGCATCCAGAATATCGATGAGCTGCGGCCAGCTGGCATTGCCATACGCATAGGTGCTCAGGTACTCCCGCAGGCCCTGCCGAAGGGCTTCCTCGCCCATCAGGCGCTCCAGCTGGCGCATCATGATGGGGGCCTTGTGGTAGATAATGGCGCCATAGAGCGAGCCGGCCTCCTGCAGATTCTCCAGCGGCTGGCGGATGGGGTTGGCCCCCTGGGTGCGGTCTACCCCATAGGCGGCCGGGGTGTGGCTGATCAGGAATTTAAGCCCATAGTTGCTGCCTTCCAGGCTCTGCTGAGAGATCTTGTCGGCCATGAAGTTGGCAAACACCTCCTTCATCCATACATCGTTAAACCAGTCCATGGTCACCAGATCGCCAAACCACATATGCGCCGTTTCATGCGCAATGAGGTTGGCCCGGCCTATTTCCTGGTCTTTGGTAGCGCCCGCATCCAGAAACAGGGTGGAGGCCTTGTAGTCGATGGCCCCTACATGCTCCATGCCGCCGTACTGGAAATCGGGCAGGGCAATGAAATCAAACTTCTGAAAGGGGTAGGGGATGCCTGTGTACTCCTCCATAAATTGCAGGGCATCGGCATGCAGCTGAAAGATGGGGTTCAGGCTCAGGCGTAGCTTGTCGGCATCGGTCTCGCGGTGGTAAAAGTGCATGGACCGGCCTGCTACCTGGCGGCTCAGCTTCTCAAAGCGGCCGGCGGCAAAGGAAAAGAGGTAGGTGCTGATGGTATCGGAGGGGGCAAAATGGTAGGTTTTCTGCCCCTTGTGGAGGGTTGAATCCTGCAGGGGGCCATTGGCCAGCGCCTGCCAGTGCTCGGGCACTGTAAGTGAGAGGCTGAAGGAGGCCTTGAGATTGGGCTGATCAAAGACGGGGAAGAGTGTGCGGGCCCGGTCGGGTACCAGCAGGGTATAGAGATAGTCCTCGTTACGGTTAAGGGAGAGGTTACCGGCCGTAAAGCGAATGTCAATGGTATTGGTGCCCGGCTGCAGGGCCTGGGTTGGGATGTGAATATGCTCCTGCCGATGATCCAGGGGTAGCAGCTGGCCATTTACCTCCAGTTGGTGAAGCAGGGAGCTTTCTTCCTTAAAGTCGAGCTGCAGGGGCTGCTCATTATGGTGTAGGGTAAAGGTAATGCGCTCACTGGCGGCAATAGGAGCCGCTTTTTCGGCCGGAATCTGCAACTCCAGGGCATAGGAGAGCTGGCTGATGGCCGCTTTGCGGTACTCGGCCAGGGCCAGGGAGACGCCCGTTTCGGCAGGCAGCGCTGCTGTAGCCGGGGCTAGTTCTTTTTTGCAGGAAGTAGTGCAAAAAACCAGAGAAAGGAGCAGGGCAAGGGCCGGACGGCTGGTTAAAAACATCTTCATACTGCTTCTAAGGTACGAAGGTTCTGCCGATTGAATAAAGAAAGCGGGCGGATAGTTTTGGGTTGCGCTGCTACCCATTGGCAGGAAGCTACCCAAATTGCCCGCAGCAAGGCGCTTGCAACCTTATTCCTGTGGGCTATAGGGGTTATGGGCAGGCAGACAGCCCCTCACAGCCCTGTTGCCGCAAGGGGGGCTGAATTTTGCTTTCATGCCGTATCTTTTAACGTTGATCAGGCTTTCTGCGCCAGGGGAAAAATAACGGTAAAGACTGTTCCTTTACCCGGGGAACTTTCTACCTCAATCCGGGCCTCGTGGTCCTGCAGAATGGCTTTTACGTTGGCCAGTCCTACCCCAGTACCGGAGGGTTTGGTGGTGTAGTACATGTCGAAGATCTTCTCCTGTTGTTGGGGGCTCATGCCGCAGCCATTGTCCCGGATGGTAAGCTGTATGCTGTCAGCTAGCTGGCAGATGTGCAGTTGCAGCAGTCCCTGCTGATCATCCATGGCCTCCAGGGCATTTACCACCAGATTGAGCAGTGCAATTTTTAGCCGTTCCCGGTCGGCGGAGATGGGGGGAACTGCTTCTGTTTTCTTTTCCACCCGTACCCCCTTTAGAAAGATGCGGTCCTGTGCCTGCCCCAGCACCTCCTCTGTCAGGCTGACCAGGTCGGTGTCAGCAAAGGCAAAGGGCTCGGAAATGGAGAGGTTGATCAGGTCAGTGATAAAGCGGTTAATGCGGTGGCAGCTTTTGGCTACTATATCAAAATAGACCTCTGTTTCTGGTTTTTGCAGCAGCAGGCTGCCCAGCTCCTGCCGCAGAAGCTCCATGGAAAGGGAAACGTTTGCCGCCGGGCCTCGTACTTCATGTGCCAGGGTGCGGGCCATGCTGCCTTTTACCGAGAGTTTTTCAGCCTCTATGAGCTCCTGCTGTATTTTCTTCTGTTCGGTAATGTCCCGCACAATGCCCAGCAGCTGCAGGGCATTGCCCTCCGCATCCAGAATCACTTTGCCCTGGCTGTGCATGTAGCGCAGCTGGCCATCGGGCTGGTAAATGCGCCGCTCGTATTCATACGGTTGTTTGTTTTGAGCCGCCGCCTCCAGGATCTGCCGCACCGGCTCAATATCGTCTGGATGCGAGAGGGAATCGATAAAGGCCATGGAGGGAACAAAGGACTGGGGAGGATGGCCCAGGATCTGGTACATACCATCCGAAAAGCGGATGCTGCCTGTCTGCAGCTCAACCACATAGCTGCCAAATCGGCCAATGGCTTCGGCCTCGCGCATCAGGGCCTCGCTGGCATTGATCTTTTCCTGCGCAGCTACCTGCTCGCTGATGTCCTGCAGGGTACCCCAGACCCGCACAGGGGTGCCCTGCCTATTGCGCTCCAGCTCGGCCCGGCGCTGCACAAAGCGGATGCTGCCATCGGGGCGCAGGATGCGTCCTACCAGCTGCAGGGGTTCACCACTGAGCTCCAGCTGCCGGATGGCGGCTCGCAGGGCTTCCCGATCATCGGGATGGACCAGCTGAAGATACGCATCCAGTGTAATGGAACCGGTATGGGGAGGGAGGCCATGCAGGCGAAAGAATTCTTCGGAGCCATGCAGCTCATTGCCGGACAAGCTGCGCTCAAAGCTGCCAATGTGACCAATGGCCTGCGCATCCTTAAAGCGTCTGTGTTCTTCCCTGAGGGTTTCGGTGGCGGTTTTGGCTTTGTGAATGTCCTGGGCCAGGCCCAGCAGCTGGCATACCCGGCCTTTTTTATCCCGGGCAAAGACCCGCTCCCGGATGCGGTACCAGCACCAGTTGCCCTCGGCTGTTTTAATGCGTACGTCAATAGACCTTTCATCGTCGTCTTTCAGGTCTTTGCAAGCCTGCAGATGGGCCATGCGGCGGGGGTAGTCCTCGGGGTGCAGGAAGTCCCGAAACAGGCTGGCTCCCTGCTCATACAAAAAGCTGGCATTGCGCCCCAGCAATTGTTCTACCCGTTTGTTGAGATAGACAAAGTCCAGGGTTTCCAGCTCCAGCACAAAGATCAGGTCAGGGGTGTTATTTACCACCTGCTGCAGAAAGTGCTGACTTTCCTGTAGCTGTTCGGCACGCTTGTTCTTAAGCGGTATGGATTCTCTGGGCATACAGCAGCATTGCTAAGGGGCAGACCATCACCATAAGCAGTATCTGTACAGGGGTGGCTATATTCCTGTGATCAACCAAGGGAATATAGGAATAATTTCGGGAAAAATAGCAGGCTATCAGCAATATAGCAATATGCATGTGCTGCAGGGTTCCGTCCTGCCAGGCATAAGGAGTGCTGGAAGGTCAATCTTCGGTAAACGGGAGGTCATCATCGGGGTTATGATCATGCGGCCCCACGCCCGGGGGGTTGAACAGGCCCCAGCGGTCAATCACATAGTCCCAGGGGTCAAATCCCCGCACCCAGTCAATGAATAGCAGGCGGTATTCTTCTATGGCCTCCCGGATCAGGTGCAGGTAGTGGGTTTCCCGAAAGCCAAACATCTCCAGGCTGCTGCAGTGGGCCAGCATATCGCGGCCCGCCTTGCGGATCAGGGCGGCACATTCCATGCGAATGTCATACAGACCAGCCCCTTCTGCTCCGGCTACCTTTACGCTCAGCAGGGCGGCATCTTCCAGCATAAACCCCTTTAGGCTCTGCAGCATGTCATTGTCTTCCGGAATCAGGGCAACAATCTGGGTGGTGATATCGAATATCTCCCGGCCTTTGAGAAACAGGGGGATGCGCTCGGGGCGTATGGCATCATTGTTGTCATCTTCTTCTGGAAGCATGCGGAGTAGCGAGGGGGTAAGGATTCAGCTGCTTAAGGTAGGGAAGTTTTTGGAAAAAATGATAGGAACACAGGCAGCCAACCCGGATAACGTCTATAATTTGTTGCCACCAATTGGGGTACAAGGGCCATACGCAAAAAGCGCCACCCCTGCTGTTGGGGTGGCGCTTAAACGTAAGGCTTGCGGACTTAGTGCCTGCAGGTGCACGTCTCGCCAGCAATGCCATCGGTGCTGGTGTCGGTGCCCTCGTGCCACTCGTAAGCGGCGGCGGTGCGGCTGTTTTCCCAGTAGAATTTAGAGGGGGTGCGGGGGCGGTTGCCCAGCTCGGCCATGGTGGCGGCATCATAGAGGCGGCCGTTTACCATGGTGTAGCGCACCTGCTCCGTGTTCTGGATATTCTCAAGGGGGTTGGCATCCAGCACGATCAGGTCGGCCAGCTTGCCCACTTCCAGCGAGCCCAGCTCTGTTTCCATGCCCAGGTATTGGGCCCCGTTGAGGGTGGCCGAACGCAGCGCCTGCAGGTTCGACAAGCCGCCCTGCTGCAGCATCCAGAGCTCCCAGTGGGCGCCAAGGCCCTGCAGCTGCCCGTGCGAGCCCAGGTTTACCTTTACGCCTGCATCGGCCAGCACTTTGCAGGCCCGGCTGGTAGCCAGGTGGCCCTGCTCATACTCCTCATCGGGCACCAGGGTTACGCGGCGGGAGCGGCCGTCGATGATGGAGCGGGGCATAAAGCGCAGCAGGCGTTCCTTTTCCCACACATTGGTCTTCTGGTACCAGTAGTACTCGCCGGAATTGCCCCCATAGTTTACAATAAGGGTAGGGGTATAGCCGGAATTGGAGGCCTTCCAGAGCTCGATCACATCTTTGTAAAGAGGCGCTACCGGAATGTTGTGCTCAATGCCGGTGTGCCCATCCAGAATCATGCTCATGTTGTGGAAGAAGGTGGAGCCCCCCTCGGGGTACACGCTCATGTCCAGCTCCCGGGCGGCCTGTATGATCTGCTGGCGCTGCTCCCGGCGGGGCTGGTTGTAGCTTTTAATGGAGAAACCCCCTACGGCCTTCAGGCGGCGCAGGTGCGAGCGGGCATCGTCCAGGCTGTTGACCACGGCCTTAAAGTTGCCGTCGGCCCCATAGAGAATGGTGCCGGTGGAGTAAATGCGCGGGCCTACCATGGCGCCGGAGCGTACCGCCTCGGCCTGGCTAAACACCATTTCGGTGGTAGAGGAGGGGTCGTGGGTGGTGGTAACGCCATAGGCCAGGTTGGCGTAGTACGACCACTGTTTTTGCGGGCTCATGCCCAGGCGGAAGGTGCCCAGGTGGGCATGCACATCTACCAGTCCGGGCATAATGGTTTTGCCGCTGGCATCCACCATATGGGCATCGGCCGGTACGGCTACCCCCTTGCCTACGGCCACAATGCGGTTGCCTTCCACCACCAGGGTACCCCCTTCAATCACCTCATCGCCCTTCATGGAGATAATGCGGGCATTGGTAAAGGCAATTTTGCCGGTAGGCACATCGGTCTTCAGCATCAGGCCAATTTTGGTGCCGGTGGTATCAATGGCGGGCAGCGAATCGGGGGCGCCGGCCACAAAGGAGAAGCGGTTTTTGAGCTCGTTGCTGAAGTACTTGTCGCCGGTGATCCAGTTGATCTTTTTGCTGTCGGCCGACCAGTGCAGGCTGGTGCCGGCATCGCGGGTAAAGCGGGCTACGGGTACGGCCTTGGTGTCGGCGCTCAGGTCCAGGCCGCTGCCGTTGGTGGTAAAGGGGGCAATGTATCCTTTAAACAGCTCTACAAAGGCAATCCATTTGTTGTCGGGGCTGGGGAAGAACTGGTCGGTATACTTGGAGGTATAGTGCGTTTGCTCTTCTTTTCCCCGCAGGTCTACACTCTTGAAGGCCCATTTATCCCCCTCCCGGGCGGTAAAGAAAATGCGGTCGGAGCTGGCATTGAACTGGGGCGAAGACCCCCGTTTATGCACCATTGTAGCGGCACCCCCCTCGGCAGGCATGGTGTAGATGCCCGGGTTTTTGCCATGGGCATGGCCCATGTGCCCGTTGCCGCTTTCCTTGCTAAAAACAAGGAGTTTGCCATTGGGCGAGAATTTGGGCTCGGTATAAAAGCCCTTCTCCGTAGTAAGTACCTGGGGTTTGGCCTTTTTGGCACGCAGGTCCAGCTTCATGAGCTTGCCCCATTGCTCATCGTCCCAGCTTGCATACACCAGGTAGCGGCCATCGGGCGAAAAGCTGGGGTAAAACTCAAATTCCTGGCTGCTGGTGAGGCGCTGAGGGGTGCCGTTGGGCAGCTCTTTTTTGTAGAGGTAGCCGGCGGCGTTAAACACCATGGTTTTGCCATCGGGCGAGGTGGTGGCGTGGCGAATGGCCTTGGCTGTAAACTGCCCGGGTACCAGCTCCTCGCGGCTGTGCTGGTGACGCACGGCCTGGCTAATGTGATGGGTAGCCGTAGCCTGGAAGGGGATAGGGGTCACCTGCTGGCTGGCCAGGTTTAGCTTGTTGATCTTGCCGCCGGCCCAGAAGACCAGCTGCTGGCCATCAGGGGTAAAGGCAAAGTTAGGGTAAACGCCAAAAATTGCCCAGGCTTCCTGCTGGTCGTGGTTCAGGCCATCGTAGACGGGCCACTGCTCGCCGGTTTTCAGGTCGTAGAGATAGATGACTGATTTGGTGCGCACCCGCCGTACAAAGGCCAGGTGCCGGCCATCGGGTGAAAGCACCGGGCGGGCCGAGCCGCCATTGCCGGTCACAATGTTCTCGATCTCGCCGGTATGGCGGTCTACCCGGCGGATTACGTAGATCTGTCCGTTGGGGTCTTTGTTGTACTCAAAGGTGGAACCGCCGCTCATGTCTTCTGAATAATATACGTACCGGCCATCGGCCGAGGCCATGGGTTCGCCGGCATCCTGCTGGTCGTTTTTGCGCTTGGTGAGCTGTATGCCGGCCCCGCCGGTGCGGTGGTACATCCAGAGCTCGCCGGCGCCCAGCGAGCGGGTGTTGGTAAAGTGCTTGCGGGCAATCAGAAATTCGCCATCGGGCGTCCAGACGGCATTGTTCAGCAGGCGAAAATCTTCTTTGGTTACCTGCCTGGCCTCGGAGCCATCGCGCTTCATGATCCAGATGTTATCCCCACCCCCCTTGTCGGAGGTATAGGAGATCCACTGTCCGTTGGGGCTAAAGCGCGGCTGCACCTCGTAGGCGCGGCCTCCCTGCAGCAGGCGGGCTGTGCCGCCACTGATGGGCATGATGTAAATATCTCCCAGCAGGTCGAAGACGATCTCCGAGCCATCGGGGCTTACATCCAGGCTCATCCAGGTGCCTTCGTCGGTGCTAATGGTAATTTCTTTTTGCGGACCCCTTGGGGCATCCACCACCCATTTGGGTTTTTCCTGCGCTCCGGCAGGGCTAAGCGGCAGGGCCAGCAGCAGGGCCAGACAACCGCTCAGGTAGCTCGTTTTAATCATGTATCTTGGAATAGAATCAGAAATGCATTTTCTCAAAGATAGGCAATCCGGACTGGAATCGGGAGGGGGTAAAAGGAGTATTAGCGTTTTGGTTCTTCAGGTTATGAACTTATTGGTATATTTGCAGCTGTATACACCATGCCAGGGGAGGGTTACATGCCGGAGCAAAAGCACATGACCAGAGAACAGATCTTTGCCACCTGCCGGGATATTATCCGGGAGTGGGGGGTGCAGCATTTGCTGATGGATGAGCTGGCCCGGCGCAGGGGAATTTCCAAGAAAACCATTTATGAGCTGTTTGGCAGCAAGGAAGCCCTGATGGAATCGCTTATGGCTGATTTCCTGCAGCAGGAAGAAGCCGACTTCCGGCAAGCCCTACAGCAGCAGGGACCAGGGCTCTGTGACCAGCTCCGCTTTATCATTGATTACCTGATTCGCCTGGGCGAGCTTATTCCCTATGGGGAGCTGGAGTTTTTACGCAAAAAACATAAGCCCCCCTTCAGGATGATGATGCACTATGCCGATAGCCTGCTGGAGCTGATCCATGCACGCCTGCAGCAGGCCCGCAGCGAAGGACAGCTGCCCGAAAGCCACCGGCCCGATATGGCCCTGCAGTTGCTAAAAGCCCAGCTGCAGCACCTGCACCAGCATGCCGGCCTGCTACGGCAGCAGTACCCCCTACAGCACTGGAGCCAGTATCTGGCCGAATCCTTTCTGAACAGCCTGCGGCAAGGGGTTTAGCCCAGGCTAGTCAGGCGTATCTGCTGCCTCCTGCAAGGCGGCACTGCTACGCTTTCTGACTCTTGTAGAAAAAGAGGCCAGCAGCAGAGCCCCCTAACTGGTTTTGGAATGGCACAGACTTAAAAATCATTCTTCCCGAAAAAACTTTTAGTTCTGTATTTACAGAACTAATAAAACTATTCATATCTTTGTGCTGTTCTTCTGCTATAGCCACCGTATTACCGCATGACCCTAACAGAACCACAGCAGCAGCTGATCGAACAAATAGGGGTAGCCCTGGAGTGCAAGGGGGAGCGTCCCGCAGCAGCCCGCATCATTGGCCTGCTGCTGGTGGCCGATAGGCCTGCCCTGAGCTTTGAGGAGATCAGCGACGCCCTGCAGATGAGCAAAAGCGCCATCAGCAATGCGCTTACCTTTCTGCAGCAGGCCCGGCAGCTGGAGTACATTACGCATTCCGGCGATCGCAAGCGGTACTTCCGGCTGCGGGTGCAGGACTGGCAGGAGTCGTTGCTGCGGCAGGTTCAGGAGATCACCAGCTTTAGCCAGCTGTTGCACCAGGTACTGGTGGTGCGGCCGGCTACTACACCGGCCTATAACCAGCAGCTGCTGGAGATCAGTAGCTTTATGGAATATGTATCCAGCCACCTGCCCCAGTTGTTGCTGGAGTGGAAAAAGAAAAAGTTCTTTTGCCTTCTTAGTTCTTTTAATTAAGAACTACAAGAATTAAAAATACTACTTAATGACCTATACCACGCACATGACCAAACACTTTGTACTGAGCGGCCTGCTGCTTTTGCTGCTGGGGCCGCTGCGGGCACAATCCCTCCCGGAGGCCAGTCCCATGACGCTGCAGGACCTGATTACCTATGCCCTGAAAAACAACGAAGATATCACCAAAGCAGCATACGACGAAGAAATAGCCCTGCACCGCATCCAGGAAGTGAAAGGCTCGGGCCTGCCCCAGCTGAGCGCTACCGGCAAGCTGGAGTACTATCCGGCTCTGCCTACGCAAATCCTGCCCGGTATTCTGGTAGGCCAGCCCGGCACCGACATTCCCGTGCAGTTTGGCAAGGACTGGAATGCCCAGGGTGGCCTGCAAATAACACAGCTGCTGTTCAATAAAAACTTCTTTGTAGGCCTGCAGGCAGCCAAAAGCACCCAGGACCTCTACCGCCTGCGCCGGGAAATGAGCCAGGAACAGGTCGTCTACAACATCAGCAGCGCGTATCTGCAGATCCTGCAAACGCGGGAGCAGTTTGCCGTAATCGATGCCAACCTGAAGCGCCTGGAGCAGCTGCAGCAGATCCTGCAACTGCAGTACGAAAATGACCTGGTAAAAAAAGTGGATGTGAACCGCCTGAAGGTAAACCGGGTAAACCTGGAAAATCAAAAGCAAAGCCTCACCACCGCTCTGGAGCAGCAGCAGAACTACCTGAAATTCTTCATGGGCATGCCCCTGGAGCAGGAGTTGGCGTTGTCCGAAAGCGAGGGCCTTAGCGAAACGATCATTGCCGGCAGCCTGGCTACCGATGCAGAGCAGAAGATAGAGTACCAGTTGCTGAGCAAGCAGCGGGAGCTTACCGACTACCAGATACGCAACATCCGGGCAGGTTACTACCCCTCACTGGCGGCCTATGGCAACTATAGCTACATGACCCAGCGCAACGAGCTTTTCGGAGATGGAATCCCCTGGTTCAAGACGGCGGTGGTAGGGGTGCAGCTGAACATACCCCTCTTTGATGGCTTCCAGAAACGCTCGCAGGTGCGCATGGCCGAACTGGAGATCAGGAAGGTAGAAGAAGACATGCAGAAGGTAGAAAAGAACACCGCCGTAGAAACGCGCAACGCCATCAGCCAGCTGGAAAACAGCCTGCGGACCATTCAGGCGCAGGAGCAGAATGTAGCCCTGGCGCAGGAGGTGTTTGATACCAGCAACCAGCTCTATAAAGAAGGCATCTCGCCCCTGACCGATCTGCTGGAAAGCGAAGTAGCCCTGCGCGAAGCCCAGACCAACCTGAACAACGAACGACTAAAATACCAGCTGGCACAGCTCAATTATCTGCGAGCCGCCGGCCAAATCAACACACTTATTAAATAAGCCTATCCCCGTAGCATGAAAAAAGTACTTTATATCGCAGCTGTGCTGCTGGTGCTTGGCGCCATCGGCTTTACCCTGGCCAACAATAAAAAAGAAATGGCACAGGCCGCTGCTGTAGCGTCCCAGACCAGCAAGGCCATTCCCGTAGTGCTAACCACGCCTAAAACAGGGGCTATTGACCGCTCCTTTTCGGTAAACGGCACCTTCGCCCCCATTCAGAGCCTATCGCTGATGTCTGAAACCCAGGGGCAGGTGATCAAACTCAACAAGCGCAAGGGCGAGGCCGTAAAGGCTGGCGAGCTGCTGGCGCAGGTTGAAAATGAGGTGCTGCGCGCCAATGTGATCACCGCCCAGGCCAATTATGAAAAAGCCAAAAAAGACCTGGCCCGTTTTGAGAACCTGGCCTCCGGCGAAGCCATTACGCAGCGCCAGCTGGAAGAGGTAAAGCTGGGCTACCAGAATGCCGAAGCCAACCTGATCATGGCCCGCCAGCGGCTGGAGAAATCCCGCATTGTGGCGCCCATCAGCGGCATCATCAACGAAAGCTATATCGAGATCGGCTCTTTTCTGAATCCCGGCACCAAGCTCTTCGACATTGTGAATGTGGACAAGCTGAAGCTCAACGCCAAGGTGTCGGAACGGGAGGTGATGCTGATCCGGAAGGGCAGCCAGGCAAAAGTAAGACCCAACGTACTGCCCGATAAGCAGTTTGAGGGCACCATTACCGCCATTGGCGCCAATGCCGACCGCTCCCTGAAATACGATGTGGAGATTCAGGTAGACAACACCCAAGAAACCCCCCTGCGGGCAGGCATGTATGGCAGCGCCTTTTTTGCCGTAGCCGATACCCGCCAGGCCCTGCTACTGGAGCGCGAGGCCATTGCTACCAGCCTGCAAAACCCCAAAGTGTTTGTGGTAAAAGAGGGAAAAGCCTCTTTGAAGGATGTAACCATTGGTACTGTGGCCAATAACAAGGTAGAAATTACCGGCGGCCTTACCGAAGGCGAGCAGGTAGTGCTCAGCGGCCAGATCAACCTGCGCGAAGGCACAGCAGTAGCGGTGATGAAATAGTGCCCTTCTTTCAACAAAACTAGTATTTCAATAGATGAATATCACCAAATTATCAATACAGCGCTCAACCCTTGTGGTGGTGGTGTTTACTGTGCTCACCCTGCTGGGCCTGGTAAGCTACTTCTCCCTCAATTACGAGCTGCTGCCCAAATTTAGCCCGCCGGTACTTACGGTTACCACCCTGTATCCGGGTGCCTCACCGGCCGAGGTAGAGAACTCCGTCACCAAGGAGCTCGAGGATGCGCTCTCCTCGCTGGAGAATGTAAAGGAGATCAAAAGCACCTCGCAGGAGAGCTTCTCCATCATCGTAATCCAGCTGAACCAGGGCACCGATGTAGACCTGAGCCTGCAGGATGCCCAGCGCAAGGTAAATGCCATCCTGAGCATTCTGCCCGATGATGCCGAAGCGCCTGCCCTGGGCAAGTTCGACTTTGACGATATGCCCATTGTGCAGCTGGGCGCTACGGCCAACCTGCCCGCCACCGAGTTTTATGATCTGGTAGAAAACAAGATCAAGCCCGAACTCTCCCGTATCCAGGGGGTAGCCCAGGTAAAGGTGCTGGGTGGCCAGGAGCGCGAGATCAAGGTAAACCTGAATGCCGACAAGCTGGAGGCTTATGGCCTTTCCATCTCGCAGGTGCAGCAGAAGATCCGCTTCTCTAACCTGGATTTTCCTACCGGTAAGATCAAGAACGAAGGGGGGCAGACCCTGATCCGGCTGGCCGGTAAGTACGACAGTGTAGACCAGCTGCGCAGCCTGGTGCTTACCCAGGATGCCGCCACCGGCAGCACCGTGCGCCTGGCCGATGTGGCCGATGTGCAGGATGCCGAAAAAGATACCGAGGTCATTACCCGTGTAAACGGGCAGAACTCCATTGGTCTGTCTATTCAGAAACAGTCCGATGCCAATGCCGTGGAGGTGAGTGAACTGAGCCGCCAGGCCCTGGCCCGGCTGGAGCAGACCTATGCCGCCGAAGGTTTATCCTTTGTGATTGCCAAAGACAGCTCCATCTTTACGCTGGAGGCGGCCGATGCCGTAATCCACGACCTGTTCCTGGCCATTATTCTGGTGGCTGTGGTCATGCTGCTCTTCCTGCACTCGCTGCGCAATGCAGTGATTGTCATGGTGTCCATTCCGGCCTCGCTTATTGCCACCTTCATTGCCATCAGCCTGCTGGGCTACTCGCTTAACCTGATGACGCTGCTGGGCCTTTCGCTGGTGGTGGGTATTCTGGTAGACGACGCCATTGTGGTAATTGAGAACATTCACCGCCATATGGAAATGGGCAAAAAAGCCGCCCAGGCCGCCTATGATGGTATCCGGGAGATCATGGCCACCGTTACCTCCATTACGCTGGTAATTGTGGTGGTATTTGTGCCCATTGCCATGTCTACCGGTCTGGTATCGGACATCCTGCGCCAGTTCTCGGTAGTAGTGGCCATCTCTACCATGCTGAGCTTGTTTGTGGCTTTTACGCTGATCCCCTTGCTGGCCAGCCGTTTCTCCCGCCTGGAGCACCTCTCTGACAAGAACTTCTTTGGCCGTTTTATTCTGGCCTTTGAGCGTTTCCTGGACCGGGTGATCGATGGCTTCTCCGATGCACTCAGCTGGTCGTTCAGGAACAAGACTATTGTGCTGCTGGCTACTGGGGTACTGTTTGTGGCTTCCGTAGCCCTGATCCCCACCGGTTTTATCGGAAGCGAGTTCGTAAGCGCCGGCGATAGGGGTGAGTTTATTGTGCAGCTGGAGCTGCCCAAGAATGCCACCGTAGAGCAAACCAACTTTGCCACCCGCCAGGTAGAGGAGCACCTGCAGCAGTACCCCGAGGTAAGCAAGCTCTTTACCACCATTGGTACCACCGGTACTGCCCAGGCGGGCCAGAATACGGCCTATCTGGCCGAGGTAAGCGTAACCATGGTCGATGCCGAGCAGCGCGATATCAACACCAGCCAGTTTTCCCGTAAGGTGAAGATTGCCCTGGAAGAAAGCATTCCGGGGGTAAAGGTGAGCGCCGTGCCGGTAAGTATGGTGGGCGGTGCCAACCAGGCGCCTATCCAGGTAATTGTGACGGGTGCTAATGTAGCCGAACTTATGCAGGTATCGGATCAGATACTGGCCGAGGTAGAGCAGGTACAGGGCACCTCCGAGGTGAAAAAATCGGTAGAAGACGGTAACCCCGAAATTGCTGTGGAGGTAGACCGCGATAAAATGGCGCAGCTGGGCCTTTCGCTGGAAGTGGTAGGCGCCGGCATGCAAACCGCCTTCAATGGCAATACCGATGCCCAGTTTCGTGGTACGGACAACGACTACGACATCAACATCCGCCTGGACCAGTTTAACCGCCAGAACATTGACGACATCAGCAAGCTGAGCTTTGTGAACAACCGCGGCGAGATTATCCGCCTGGGGCAGTTTGCCAACATCATCCAGTCGTCGGGCCCCTCCAAGCTGGAGCGGCAGGACCGGGTAGCTTCCGTAACGGTGAACTCGCAGGTAGTGGGCCGCCCCTCCGGTACCGTGGGTGCCGAGATTCAGGAGCGCTTGGCCGGCGTGCAGCTGCCCGAGGGGGTAAGCATCAGCTATGGCGGCGACCTTAAGAACCAGTCCGAAGGCTTTGGCTCGCTGGGCACTGCCCTGATGGCCGCCCTTATTCTGGTGTACCTGATCATGGTGGGGCTATACGATAGCTACGTGTACCCGCTGGTAGTACTGTTCTCCATTCCGCTGGCGATCATTGGTGCCTTGCTGGCGCTGGCCTTAACCTCATCAACCCTCAGCATCTTCTCCATCTTGGGAATCATCATGCTGATTGGTCTGGTGGCCAAGAACGCCATTCTGGTGGTAGACTTTACCAACAACCTGAAGAAGGAAGGAATTGAGGTGAAAAAGGCGCTGGACGAAGCCGTTCGGATCCGTTTCCGCCCTATCCTCATGACTACCCTGGCCATGGTGTTTGGTATGCTGCCCATTGCCCTGGCCTCTGGTGCCGGTGCTGAGTGGAAGAACGGTCTGGCCTGGGCGCTGATCGGGGGCCTTACCTCCTCCATGTTCCTGACCCTGCTGGTGGTGCCGGTGATCTATTACCTCTTTGACCGGGTGCTGGCCAAATTCGGGCTGGATAAGAAAAGGCATTACGAGCTGGTGGATAAAAGCCAGGAAGAGCTGGAGCATGAAACCGCTGTGCTGGAAGAAGCCAAGCTGCAGCATGCCCATGCGGCCCATGCCCACTCCCATGCCTAAGCCACTGAGAAGATAAACTATAACAGCAATGCCCGGGCAAACTGGCACGGGCATTGCTTTTTCTGATCCAAAATTTAACGTTCCTAACCTTACTACTCATGCTACACGCTTCCTATCCTGCCATCTGCACCACCGTAACCCGCCTGGTGGGTAAAACCAAACAGCTGGATGCTTCGGCCGTATTGGCCAAAGACAGCCTGCAGGCCCTGGGCATGGACCAGCTGGATCTGGTAAACCTGATTTTGGCCCTGGAAAAAGGTACGATATCACCATCCCTGATGAGGTGCCGCTGGAAAAAGTCTCGGACCTGATCTATTTTGTCTACGAGCATACCAATGAGGCTGCCCTTAGCTAACGGTGGGGCTATCCCCACTTTGCGCTAACAAGTAAGCGGCTGTATTGGTATTTTCTCTACCTTTGGTGCATTGGCATTGCCAGGGGATTAACGGATCTATTCATGACGGACATACGCCTATCGGAGGAACAAAAACAGCTAATCGAAGAGCTGGGGGTATTTCATGAGCAAACGGGCCTGCAGCCTGCCGCTGCCAGGATCATCTCGCTGCTGCTGGTATCCGACAAGTACGAGCTTACCTTTGATGAGATCCGGGAGGCCCTTAACCTGAGCAAAAGTGCCACCAGCAATGCGCTCAATTTTTTACTGTCCATCTCCCGAATAGAGTACATAACCCTGCCGGGCGATCGCAAACGCTATTTCCGCACGCCGCTGGCCAGCTGGGAGCGGGAGCTGCAGCGCCGGGTAGAGGGGGTGCTGAAGGGCAACAGCCTGCTGCGCAAAGTGCTTGCCCAGCGGCCTGCCGATACCCCTGAATTCAACAAAAAGCTGGAGGAGGTCATAGCCTTTACCGACTATATGCAGGAGGAAATGAAAGAAGTGATCCGGCGCTGGAAAGAATCTTCCGCCCGGCGCTAAAGCGGTCTGCCTGCACGATTTTTCTATTTTTTCTGCGAACATTTGGACAGATGTTCCGTTTTTCTTCATGTTTGCTGTCAGGCTATTTATAGAATAATACACCATAATATGCTGTAGATCAGGTATTTATAAATACTTTCTGATTTTTGGCATTACTTTTTCTACTGAACCTGACAGCACACGGAATCCTGAACTACTTTTTTTTAACCCCAATTGATTGTATGAAAAGAACAGCATTAACTCTGGTAGCCCTTGCTTTTGGAATGGGTGTTTCCTTTGCCCAAACTACTCCTCAAACTGAAGAGCCCGCTACGGAGACGGAACAGACGGTTGAGAAAGAAAACATGTCGAATCAGCAGCCTGCCGCTCCCGGTCTGAAGACTATTACCCTGGGTGAGTTGCCCCTGCAGGTACAGGATGCGCTGAATAGCGAAGAGTTTAGTGCATTTACCGTGGTAGCCGTTGCGGAAGTACCCAAGAAAGAAGGCGCCACTACTCAATATTATCAGGCGGCCCTGGCCCCGGAAGAAGGTGCCAAGCCTACCTTGATTGTGCTTTTTAACGACAAAGGCAAGGCCGTAGCCCGTAAAGAGATGAACGCTACTGAGGGAGGAGAGGAATAGACCTTCTGCGGAAGCAGTTACCTCTAAAAAGCGAAGCGCCTGCGGGTGATTCGCTTTTTTTCACTAAGCTGAGTCTAAAAAATATTGAGGATTCTGGCGGTCCTTCTATTTTGTCATCCCGAGGCTGCGCGCCCTGCCACAGGGAGGGATCTTGCAGGTTTTTATTCTAAGATCCCTCCCTCCGGTCGGGATGACAAACCCCAATCTACCCTGCAATATTCGCTTTTCAAATTTAGCTTAGCAGACTAATTGTATATCTGGTGACTAGTGTTGAGAAACGGGAGCTTACTTCTCCTTCGGCAGTTTGAAGGTAATTTTTATGCGGGCCGGCTGGCCAATGGGGGTGCCGCTGGCGGTAGCCGGCTGCCAGGCAGGGCCTTCCTGCACCAGGCGGATGGCTTCCTCATCCAGCCCCCCCGCCCAGGGGTTTGGGTACCTGCAGCTCGCTCAGGCGTCCATTGGCTGCCACAAAAAAGGTAACGGTTACGGTTCCTTCCAGCCCGGTTTGCAGTGCCGCTTCCGGATAGCGCATATTGTCCTTTACCCATTTGCGGAAGCTGCGCATACCCCCTTCGGGCCGGGGTGCCGTAGGAGGGGGGGTGTCGGCTGCCGGGGCTGTGCCATAGCCAGTGACGACTACTTCGCTCAGCGCCTGCACATCTTCTTCCAGGGCTGCTACCAGCTGGGTAGTGGCTTTGTCTACCAACAGCTGCTTTTCTGAGTACCCTACAAAACTGATGGTAAGGGTAGCATCGGCAGCGGGCAACTCCAGGGTGTAATTCCCCTCTATATCCGTTACGGTTCCCGTGCTTGAGCCTTTAAGCCGAACGGCTACCCCGGGCAGGGGTTCGCCGGTAGAGGCTTCCACCACCTTGCCCTTCAGCATCTTGGTGCCGCTGCCTATGCCGCTTGTGCCCCGTATCTGCAGCGGGGCTGCCGGCTTCTCGCTTTGCAGTCGGAGCGCGTGTTGCTCGGCCCGGGCGGGGGCGGCCGGCTCACTGGCGGCCGGCGGCAGGCTATCGCCGGTGGCTGCAGCGGGTTGCCGGCTTTTTGCTCTTTTGGGGGCCTCTACCGCTACTCCTGCCACACGTTCGTCCAGGGCCTGGGTGGGCTGGGGGGCAGCGGCAGGAGCGGCTACAATCTCTTCCTGATCGGCCATCTCCACCACTTGGGGAGAAACTTCAGGATACTCCTCTGCTGCTTCTTCCTGCAGTTCTTCTACCGGGCTACGCTCAGGAGCCAGTAGTGGAGAAATGGATTCCGGCGCTGGCTGGTCAGGGGTAGAGAGCGGGGCTTCTTCCGTAGCTGGTTGCTGCGGCTGGGGCTCAGAAGAAGGGGGAGCGGAGGAGGGCTGCTGCTCCTGTGGGGCCTCCTGCCGGCTCAGCTGCTGCTCGGCTAGCTGGCGGGTATCCAGCAGCAGAAAGAGTGCCACCGCAGCCACAAGCAGTACGGAAGCCGCCGCTGCCCAGCGCCAGTAGGGAGGGGTAGCCTCAGCTGGTTGCTCCTGCAGCCGGCTGGCCAGGCGGCTGCCCAGCTCACTAAGGGCGGCAGTGGCCTGCCGGGGCTCCAGTTGCTCCAGGCCCTCCAGCGCATCGCTGCACAGGGGGCAGTCCAGCAGATGCCGCTCCAGCCGGTGCATCTCGGCAGGGGGTAGCTGCCCGCTGCGGTAGCGCAGCAGTTGGGCTTCGGACAGGTGTCCGCCGGGGGCTATGGACTTAGGATTCTTCATCCAGGTTTTGCATGTGGATCTTCAGGTTTCGCTTGCCATTCTGCAGGTGACTTTTTACGGCTTTCAGGTCCAGGCCGGTCTGCTCGGCAATCTCCTTGTAGCATTTCTGCTCCAGATAAAAGAGCCGGATGCACATTTTTTGTTCCGGGGGCAGCTCTTCTATGGCGCCCTCCAGCTCCTGTAGCTTGCTTTCCAGCGCGTCTTCTTCTGTATGATGCAAGGAAAGTGCCGAATCCACATCCTGCTCTTCCTTAATTTCTACAGCGGCCCGCTCCAGCTTGTAGCGGCGGGAGCGCAGCAGCATCAGGCATTCATTTTTAGTGAGCACATGCAGCCAGCTTTTGAAATTGCGGATCTCCTGGCTGCGGGCGGCTTCCACCAGTTTTTCAAAGATCAGCATGCAGAGGTCCTTGCTGGCTTCTTCCTCCTTCAGATACTTCAGGCACACCCCAAAGATCAGGTGCACATGGCGCTCGTAGAGTTCTCCCAAATAGCCGATCTCCCCTGTGTCCCGGTAGAGGCGCAGCAGTTCCCCATCGTCTTTCGGGGCTTTTTTAGGTGATCGTCTGAAGAACATCTATGCTTTTTTTTGCCTGCTCCAGAGTAGGCAATTCGGGGGAGTATGGTACAGAACCTGCTGTTAGTAAGCTTCTTGTGCTGGTCAGGGGTGTGCCCGGCCTGGCGGCATACTCCGGCAAGCTGCCCTTAAGGTACTTATTTTTTTTGAAAGCCGTGTGGAATTTCAGCAGGGCTTGCATCCTACTACCAGAAGCGCCGCTGCCGGAAGGCCTTAAGGGCGGCGCTCCACCTGTACCATCACCAAAACACCTAGTGCTATGAAACCCCTACACCTAACTCTTGCATTTTTGATGCTCCTGGTATTTTCTTCCTGGAGCGCCAGCCCCGAAGCCCCCTTTACCGTAAGCGGTCTGGTAACCGATGCGGCAAATGGCAGCCCACTGCCGGGGGTAGCCGTACGGGTAAAAGGCTCAACCCAGGGCACCGTAACGGACATAAAGGGAACATACCAGCTGCAGGTACCCTCTGAGCAGAGCGTGCTGCAGTTTTCCTTTGTAGGCTACCGCACAAAGGAACAGAAGGTAGGCAGCCGGCGCAGCATCAATGTGAAACTGGAGCAGGAGGTGGAACAGCTGCAGGAGGTGATCGTAACGGGGCACAGTACCCGGCGGCAGATGAAAATGAGTGCGCCCATAGCCCCCACCGGAGCGCCTGCCCCGCAGATGATGTACGGGCTGGCCGATCAGGAAGAAATGTACCCCACCCACAATACCGAAGAGTATGCCACCGTGCATGAGAATGCCTTTCGGGAAGTGCTGCAACACCCCCTTTCCACTTTTTCCATTGATGTGGACAATGCCTCCTACGCCAACATGCGCCGTTTTATTATGGGCGGCCAGACCCCTCCCAAAGATGCGGTGCGCATCGAGGAAATGGTGAACTACTTCAGCTACAACTATCCGCAGCCCAAAGGAGAAGACCCCTTTTCGGTAACCACCGAGCTCTCGGAATGCCCCTGGAACCCCCAGCACCAGCTGCTGCACATTGGCCTGCAGGGCAAAAAGATCGCTACTGAAAACCTACCCCCTTCCAACCTGGTGTTTCTCATTGATGTATCCGGCTCCATGAACACCCCGGAGCGGCTTCCGCTGGTAAAGGCCGCCTTTAAACTGCTGGTGGCCGAGCTGCGGCCGCAAGACCGGGTAGCCATGGTGGTGTATGCCGGAGCGGCCGGCCTGGTGCTGCCTTCTACCCCCGGCGATCGGAAGGGCGAAATTCTGGCTGCCCTGGAGCGGCTGGAGGCGGGAGGCTCTACTGCTGGCGGGGCCGGCCTGCGCCTGGCCTACCAGGTGGCCGAAGAGCACTTTCAGAAAGGAGGCAACAACCGGGTGATCCTGGCCTCTGACGGCGATTTTAACGTAGGCGTTTCCAGCACGGCGGCCATGGAGCGGCTGGTGGAAGAAAAGCGGGAAACAGGGGTATTCCTGACCGTACTGGGTTTTGGCATGGGCAATTACAAAGATTCCAGAATGGAAACCATGGCCAATAAGGGCAATGGCAACTATGCCTATATCGACAACATCCTGGAAGCCAAAAAGGTGTTTGTGAATGAATTTGGCGGCACCCTCTTTACCATTGCCAAAGATGTAAAGCTGCAGCTGGAGTTTAACCCCGCTAAGGTAAAGGGCTACCGCCTGATCGGCTACGAGAACCGCCTGCTGAACAAAGAAGATTTTAACAACGATAAGAAGGATGCCGGCGAGCTGGGCTCCGGCCATACGGTAACAGCCCTGTACGAGATCATTCCTGCGGGTAGCGAATCGCCCTTTCTGCAGCTGGTAGACCCCCTTAAATACCAAAAGGAGACCAAAATTGCCCCGGGCGCTGCCCGTTCCAACGAGCTGCTTAGCCTGAAGCTCCGTTACAAGCAACCCGATGGCGCTACCAGCAAGCTGATTGAAACCACCGTATCCACCCAGACCACCCCCCTGGACAAGACGTCGGATAACTTTCGCTTCTCGGCAGCTGTTGCAGGCTTTGGCATGCTGCTGCGTGATTCGGAGTTTAAAGGAAACCTCACCTATCCCAAGGTATTGGTAATGGCAAAAGGGGCGCAGGGAAGGGATGAAGAAGGCTACCGGGCCGAGTTTCTGAACTTGGTGCGCTCCATGGAAATAGTGGCCAAAAAATAGAGGCGCCACTGCCAGATACCCCGCTTAAGGCCTGACACCGGTACGTGTCAGGCTTTTTTTTGGCTCAAGTACTGACAACTTTTCCTGATTCGGTAGACTGGAATGATTTTTGTATAAATAAATTAGTTATTTGATAAACAAAAAAACCGATGCAATGGAAAGTCTTGCTATAGGGTTATCGCTCCTATGCCTCACCTATGCCCTGGGATTTCTTGGCTACCATGTGTGGTCAATGCGGCAACTTCAAAATTCTGATCGTACCGCTACATCAGCCAGGCAGCGTAATGGTCAACCAAGCAGGCAAGGCCTGCTGCACAGGCTTTTTGGCCGGCAGAACGAGTAAATGAGAGGGCTGTAGGCGAGGAGTTACTCAATTTGCCCTGGAATAATTTGTGGATGTTATTCTGCTTAATCATCTACATAAAACATCTGCATAAAGCAGCGTTCAGCCTCTCGGTAGGTCTTTTTTAAGCCTCAACGAACTGCATTCTATTGCGGCCTGCAGCCGCACTACCTTTCTGCTGAGGGGCTGCCAGAGGTGCTACTCATTTTGCACAAAAAGCAGGTATTGCCAGGGGGCCAGCTCCAGCTGGTCTAGCTGGTATGCGCTGCCACTAAAGGTATCGGTAAGGCTACCTGCAAGCCCCGCTTCGCTTATCTGTATGCGCTGGGCGTTGGCCGACAGGTTAAAGATGCCGATGACCGTATTCCCCCCTTTGCTTCTCCTGAAAGAGAAAACCTCCGGATTTCCATCTTCCAGTTTTTCGGGCATGCCACCGTGCGGTCCACTCCACAGGGCCTGGTTTTCTGCCTTTAGCTGGTTTAGCCTGCCATAAAAGCGCCCATACTTAGTGGGGTCTTCCCAGGAAATGGTGTCTTTATCAAAAAAGCGCAGCCGCTTGTTCAGGCCGGCTTCCTGCCCGCTGTAGAGCATGGGCATGCCATAGGCGGTAAAGGAGAAAACAGCAAAGGCGTCAGCTCCCTCGCCATAGCGTTCCCGGATGGTGCCCGACCAGGAGTTTTCATCATGGTTGGTGATCATGTTCAGACGGTAGGCACCCTGTCCGTAGGCAGCCAGGTCTTTGCGGATGTGCTCATGCAGATCGTCGGCCGTGGCTCGCCCCCGGGCTACCCGTTCGGTAAGGTGCAGCAGGCCCCAGTCGTAACTGGCATGAAAGACCAGGTGCATGCGGGGCTCATCCCACTCGGCCAGCCAGAAGAGCTCCTTTAGGGGGTTGAGGGCGGCGGCAGCTTCTTCCCAGAAAAAGAGGGGAATCTCATGGCCGGCATGGTCGGCCCGGAAGCCATCAATGTCGGCTTCGGTGATCCAGAAGCGCATGGCTTCGATCATGGCCTGGCGGGTAGCCGGCTGGTAAAGGTTCAGCAGGGCAATATCATCCCAGTTTGATTCATACACCAGCTTTCCGCTGCCCCGGGTCTTGTAGTAATCGGCCGCTACGCCCAGGTTTTTGCCCACTACGGCGGCGGCGCTGTCGGTCATGTAATAGTCGGGCCGCTGCTGCATCCAGGCATGGTCCCAGGCAGTATGATTGGGCACCCAGTCCAGGATCACATACATGCCCAGCGCATGGGCCTGCTGCACCAGTTCCTTAAAGTCCTGCAGACTGCCAAATTCTGGATTGGTGGAGGTGTAGTCTTTTATGGAGTAATAGCTGCCCAGGGAGCCCTTGCGGTCCAGCTCGCCAATGGGTTGTACGGGCATGATCCAGAGTATATCGGCGCCCAGCTCCTTCAGCCGGGGCAGGTGCTGCTGAAAGGCCTTAAAGGTGCCCTCGGGCGTATGCTGGCGAATGTTCACTTCATAGATGGTCATATCCTTTGCTTTTTCGGCAAAGGCGCCCGCCCGTCCGGCTGTTGCTCCCGTATCCACTATGCCCTCGGGGCTGGCGCAGGCAGCGGCCAGCAGCAGGGAGGCGGCAATAAGAAGTTGGTTGAAGGGGTGAAGGGCAGGGGCTAGTCGGGCAGATATCATCGGTAATAGGTCTGATACAGGGCTAAGATAGGC
>NZ_AODQ01000064.1 GCF_000348925.1 Cesiribacter andamanensis AMV16
CTAAGCAACTAAAATGGGTCTACATCACTTAACGATTGCCTTACTATTATTCATTAGTCTTTCGTGTTCAGACAGAACAGAGCGTCGGGTGGAATCGACGGTGTTTGCTCAAGATTCTACAGCTTTCAAATCAGTGGATAGTAATGTTGAGGGTGGTATAGGATCGTCTAATAAAATCATTATAACCAGCTTTGAGGAAGATTTAAACCGGATGAAGTTAGATACAATCCTTCAGGGAGATGTTTATCTTTCAATAATGCCTACGCAGTTAGATACTTATCTGACGCAGGAATGGACTCAAGGGGACACACTCTATAGGCACAATTATTCCGATGTAGCTTATAGACTGAATATTAAAAAGACAGGAAAGACACTAATTGACACTGCCTTTACGAAACAAGATATAATTGCTGGGACAGATCCTGAATTTGAAAACATTGCTCGCTTTTTTGGATACTGGCTCGACGAATATATAAATGGGAATGAAATGGTGATATTCGGTACTATCTGCCAACCTGATACTGATTGGTGCATCTTCTTCAATCATCGTATTGACATCAACACTGGTGAAATCAAGTTCGTCATACCTGATCTGGAAGAAGAAAAAATATAAAAAAGCTGCTTAGAACAACAGAATAAGGCAAGCGCCCTCACTTCATTTAGCAATCCCTTGTGCAGAGCGTTAGCTTTACGTACATTCATCGATGGCCGGTGCCAGGGGCGCCTGCCTTATTCAATGGACGTTACCTGTCATTAAAATATGCGGCTACTTCCTTTAGCAACCTTGCTTTTGATACTTCAATGTTGTAGTCCTAGTAATGGATCGGACAAGGAAAATGCGTTGAAATATTTCTACGTCTACTATCGCATGCCTTTATACGGTGAACTTAATTTAGCTGAAGATTCAATTGTATTTAAAATTTCAGAAGTTGATAGCATTCATACACTCAATTACATTTACCCAGATGGCTTAGAATTATCAGATACTGTAACCTACATATTAAAAGCGGACAAAGACTTTCACCCAAAATATATAAGTAGTCGTAAGGAAGCGAAACCGCAAGACTTTGATTATGTGGGTCATCAAGAGTATAAAATTAATGATAAAGTCTACCCAATCTTTAAGTATGCCAGCAATGCTTTAACGACAGACGGATGTATAACACATTTCTGGACACCTGAAATAGGTATAATTTTAACAAGGTCAGCGTCTTGGGGAGATTTTGGAAAGCTGCAGACCAATAATGATAGTATAAATCGGCAAATCAATCTTTTAGCAGAGTTATTATTTCAAGACGTTTCGTTTTACAAAGGTTGTACAGAAGAAATGGAATTGATTCCCAGAGATGATGCAGAAGAATTTTATAAGGAGAAAAGTAAGGGTCTGCAGATAGAATATTAAAATTAAACGCCAGGTAACAACAGAATAAAGCAAGGGCTGTAAGAGCTCTTTGCCATTGAACTACAAAACCTCTAACTTATCGTCTATATAGACGCAGCGGTGACCAGCCCCTGCTTTATTCAACGGACGTTGTCTTGAATACTAGCAAGTGCAGGTGGATTTTGGTAGTGTAAGCTTCCCCTTTTTAGGACTATTCAGAAGTAGAGGAAATTCCCTTATCTCCTAACTGTCTTATTGGCGGGGGAGCCTGCCTGGGAAGTAGCCGCATCATTAATTCTTTTCCCTTTTAGCCCCTGATAGGGGCAGGCGATATCACCCCCCCCTCCTACCATTCTTCCCGGCTGCCAACTGCAGGGTGATCTGGTGAGACTCAATGTGGTTGTACAAACCGCTCAGGTTCTGGCCATATACATAGCCAAAGCCCATGCTTTTGTACCGTAGCTGCATGCCGCCATGCAGTTTGTAGCGATCGGCCCCGGCCAGCAGGCTAAACATGTTGCGCCACTCCAGCCGCAGGTCGCCCCCATAAATAAGGCTGGCATTGTAGGTATCCAGGTTCAGGGCCGGGATGAGTTTCAGCTGGGGGTTAAGGGGCAGGACAAACCCTGTTCGTACCACCAGCTCGCCCATGTTGGCCCGGTTGTTGCGCAGCAGGTCGGGGGCCGCCAGCTGCAGAAACAGGCGGTCGTCGGCCACCAGAGCAATGCCCGTCTGCACATGCAGGTTAAACAGGCGGTTACCGTTATTAAAGAAAGGATCTTGCTGATCCATATATACCAACTGTGACTGATCAAAGCTGAAGTTAAAAATCCCCATGCCTACCCCTACTCCCATTTTCAGTTTGTCGGTGAGGGCGAGCTGGTGGGCATAGCTAAGGCTAACGGTTAGGGCATTGGCAAAGGATTGCGAGGTATTAAGGGCCTGTAGGCCCACCACCCCGCTGGGGCCGCGCTGCCCCCTGCCTCTGGTTTCGCCCAGCACTGGCATGCGCAGGCCGGCCAGGATAGAATGGGGGGTAACGCTGCTGTTGCCCCGGGCATCGTAGCCCATGTAGGCACTGTGTTCGGTGGGCAGCTCAGCGGCCGGGTTATACATCCAGGGCATCAGGGCCCGGCTGTTGTCAAAAGCCCGGATCTGGGCCTGCAGCCCTCCGGCGCTCAACAGCAGCAGGTAGGCACCGGCAAGCAAGCGGTAGCAGCTGCAGGATTGTATGAAATGGTTCATCATATACGTCTATAGTTTTGAGGCAGATCAATACACCAGCAGGATGTGCCCGGTCATGACCCGGCTTTTATCGCTGCTTTCCACTTTATAATAGTATTTGCCCTTATCCAGGCGTCTGCCCTGGTAATAGCCTCCCCAATCGTTCTGGTAGCCTACCGATTCGTAGAGGATGCGCCCGTTGGCGTCGAAGATCAGAAAGGTAAAATCCCGGTAGCGATCGGCATGCAGCACCCGCCAGGTATCGTTGTGCCCGTCGCCATTGGCCGTTACCACATTGGAGGCGGTAAAATCGGCATCGCTCTGGGCCTGGTGGATCACCACTACCTCATAGCTGCGCAGCGTGGCTTCATCTTCCGAAAGCACCTCAAGCTGCAGGGTTTCGGTAAAATCCAGCGGCTGGCTGCCAGAGCTCAGCTGCTCCCGGCCCAGGTACAGGCCCGCCCCTTCGCTTAAGGTAAACTCGGGCACCAGGGCATTCAGGTCCTGGTTGTAGTCCACGGCCAGGTGCACCTGGCTGGCGCTAATGGTACTGGCCGCCGTATAGGCATTGGCAAAGCTAAACTCCTTGATTTCAGCGCCGGTGCGCAGGGCGGGGCTGGCAATGCTGTAGGCCTGAAACACATTGCCCCGTTGTTCATCCAGGCCAAAGGGCAGGGTTTTGTCTACCTCCACCACTGCGCCGCTGCTGCTATTGTAGATCTTGAACTGGATGGTTTCGCCCACCTGGTTGGCATAAATGGTAAGAAAGGCCAGGTAGCGGCCGCTGCTCTCCACCCATTGCAAGTGGGCTACCCCCCGCACTTCGTTGCCCACAAAGGCCCCTACCCGATCCTGTTCAGAATCAAGGGTGGTCCCGTTTACATTCAGAAAGGCCGTTACCGTCATGGAATACTGGTAATTGCTGGCCGTTACTGCCCAGTTGGGCGCTTGTGCACACGCAAGGTGCACAAGGCCCAGCAGAAGCAGCAGTATGCTAAGATGACGTACTAAAGTCATAAACATCGGTGTAATGAACAGGCCCGGGGCCTGCTTAATTGGTTTTGATGATTTTCCAACTCATGGGGGTACCGTCTACCACCACCCGCAGCACATACACGCCGGTAGGCAGTGCAGGCGCCAGCTCCAGCAGGTTGGTACCCTGTTGCAGGCGGCGTACCTCACGGTGCACCTCATGCCCCAGCGTGTTGGTGAGCTGCAGGCTTACTTCCTGCGCCTGATGTGCCCGAAGCGTAAGGCCAAAAGCCTGCCGGAAGGGGTTGGGGAACACGCCGCTTTGCTGCTCCAGCGCCCGCAGGGGCACCGGCTGTTGTAGGCTGCCCAGCACCTGGTTGGCTTCAAAGGGCAGGCTCAGGCCCGTAACCAAACGATCTTGCCCGGTGCCCAGCTGCAGGTAAAGCCGGTCTGCTGCAGCCCCCTGCCCGTAGAGGGTGATGAAGCTGAGCCTGCGGCCCTCTACCAGCTCAATGTTGCCCCAGCCGCGTATGTTGCCGGCGGCATCCAGCGCCCAAACTGCTTCTACCTCCTGGCCCGCAAACACTTCAGCCACCAGGTTCATGCTATGCTCCCAGGCCTGCCACTGCAGCTCCTGAGGCAGGGGCTGTGGCTGTTCGCTGTGGATACGCACATTGTTGAAATGCAACGGGTAGCGGAACTCCTGCGCCCTGCTGGTCCTGAGCATGTACCCACCCCCTGCCTCCAGGTAGCGCAGGGTGCCGCTCCAGCCGGTGCGGGGGTCGTAGATGGCAAAGGCGGTCTGGTTCTTGATCACATCCCCCTCCCGGGCCTGAAGCAGGGCCAGGGCATCGTTTAGGCTAACGTTGTGGCTAATGGGGTAGCCCAGCCAGTTCCAGCCGTTGCTAAGTGTTGCTTTCCACTCGCCCAGGTCTACTCCCCTGCCCTGCAGGCGAAGCGTATTGGCCTGGGCCAGCTTCAGCTTGTACATCTGACGGGCATCCAGGCCGCCCATTCCGGAAAGCGAACCGTTCCAGCCAGTGGCTGCATCGTACAAATCAAAGTGGTGCTGGCTCTTCAACAGGTCATTGGTACTCAGCTGCAGCGTTTCGGTCAGCTGATTCAGGTTCCCAAGGCGGGCATCCTGTGCATAGACCGATAACCAGGTCCAGCCCTGACGGAAGCTCAGCAGCTGCTCCATCTGGTCGGTATTCTCGAAAATGGCCGGCGCCGAGCGGCTCCCGATCACTTCATTTTTGATAAAGTGTGTGGAGGGAGCACCGTTCATCAGGCCCAAAAATACCTTGCCCTTGGTAGCATCCCAGATCTTGAAGCTTACTTCCTCCCCGGAGGCCTGGTTGCTGTAGACCGTCAGGAAGGCAAAGTACTCGTCGTGCTGGGCATCGTACTGCAGGGCGGCTACCCCACGCAGTTCGCTGCCCACATAGGCGGCAACCCGGCTTTGCGGATCCTGCGAAAAGGCACCGTTAAGCTTCAGCTTGCCGATGATGTTCATGCTGTGCTCCCAGGCGCTGGGGTCTACGGCCCAGGCGGGCGCAGGGGCCAGCACCCGCAGGTCCAGCATCAGCTTTTCATCGTAGTTGAAATCGGTTTTCAGGTAGAGGTCCCGGGTGTACTGGCCCACGTTCAGCTCCGGATCGATGCTGAAGGTAAGCGTACGGCTGCTGTTGGGCTCCAGCGTACCGCTGGTATTGGCCCCGCTCAACCAGGTGGGCAGGTTCTCAACGGCATAGGGTTGCCGCTTGCCTCCCTTGTTCAGCAGGGTTACGGTAAAGCTGTAGGGCTGGCCAGCCTCTTTCTGAATGCTGAGGCGCTGGCTGCCATCGGCCAGGTGCCAGCTTACCTCATTGCGGCGCACAAAGGCCGTCCAGGTAATGGGCGAGCTCTGGCGGTTGCCATGCACATCAAACATGCGGTCTACGGTAATGTCCAGGATCTGCCCTTCCAGCACCGACCAGTCGCTGACCATGGGGGTCAGGATCAGCTCATCGCCATTGATCACATGGGCCACCTGAAAGCTCAGGTAAGGCCGTAGCTGCTGTATGGGCGGTGCATCTTCCGTATAGCGCACGGCCCCGCCGCTTAGGGTAGCCGAACTGGAGAGCATGGTTTCGTTAGCCGCTTTGTGGTAATAGCGGGGTCCGGCACCGGTAGGCGGCTCGGGCTGGTTCATGCGGGCATAAAGCATCAGGCCCAGACTGTTGAAGTCTATCTCGCGGAAGCGGTCGCGCTCCAGCTGTTCGGCAGCGCGGGCCAGGTTCCAGAGGCGCAGCTCATCGATCTGTCCGGTAAAGGGCTCGTCTAAGGTTTGCTGCAGCGCGCTGTTGATGTGGCCGCGGGCGCCAATCCAGAATTTATTGCCCGATAGGCCGCCAATGTCCCGCACGGGGTGCACCGATTCCTGGCGCGCATCGATGTAGGTGCGCAGGTTGCCAATGCGGCGCAGCACCACACCCACATGGTGCCAGCGGTTATCGGCCAGGTTGGTGGTAGACAGGCGGTAGGCATTGCCCTCGCTGTGCAGGTACAGAATACCCCCTTCCAGGCTTACGGCCCATTTGTTGGCTTTCCCGTTGGTTTGCAGCAGGTCATCGCCATTGCCGCGGCCGTTAGAGAAGAGGGTGGCCTTGCCCGCATCGGCGGTTTTAAGCCAAAACGAGAGCGTTACATCCATCTGGTCGGTGAGCTGCACAAAGTTCACATTGTCCAGCTCCTGGTATTGCCCGCCGCTAAAGTGGTAGGCGGTGCCTTTGGGCTTGATATCCCAGGCGGCACGCATCTGGGCATGTTTAAAGCGGGCCAGGTCCCGGGCAAGCTCGCCCTGGCCTTCCTGCATGGGCCAGTAGCCAATGAGGTCGCGCTCGCTGCCGGTTAGGCGCTTAAACTGGGCGGCGTAGGCTTCCGACAGGCTCAGGGATTTTGCCCAGAAGCGCAGGTCGTGCAGGTTGCCCACAAAGCTGTTGCCGCCAATGATCAGTGGATGGTTGCTGGTGCTCAGCTGCACCCCGGCCCCTTCCAGTGCCCCCAGCACCCTATCGTCCTGGTACATGCGCAGCTGGTCGGTGGCCTGGTGGTAGGTGAGGGTATAGTGGTGGAAGGCGCCATCCTGCGCCATTGGTTTGATTATGGTCTTCCCACCATGGGTCCAGGCCAGTTGCCCGTTTTCAATCGCTACCTTCAGACCCCCGGCCTGCTCCATCAGCACGCCGTTCGCCGTCTGGGACTTCAGCCAGAACTCCAGGGCAAAATCGCCGGCCACTACATTGGGCTGCTCAATAAGCAGGGTATTGGCCGTACCGGCAAAATAAACCGATACGTTATGATCGATCTGCTGCTGGTTGGTCTCCCCTTTGATCTCGATCTTACTCAGAGCTGAATTGAAAGTAACCGGCTCGCTGAAGCGTACCCGCAAGTCGTCGCCCGCCGCCAGAATACCATTGGCCGGTGAAGGGGTACCAAACTGCTGCGGGGCATTCAGATCTACCGTTCCCCGAATCACATCCGAGATAAACTCGGTGCCGTTGCTGCAGTAGGAGATCACGCGCAGTTCATAGGGGCCATCGGCCAGGCCCATGCCGGCAATGTCCCAGGCAAAATGGGTGGTATTGGCCGAGATGAGCGATCCCTGGTCTTCGCCCTGCGCCTGGGCAGCCTCCAGCAGTTCCTGACTGTTGTAATAGGTTTGCAGGCGGGTCCAGGAGGAGGAAGTAGCCCGGCGATATTCCAGCGTAAATTTCTGGAAGCCGCTAAAGGCCCGGTTGTAGCCAAAAAGGGCTACCGGCATGGGGTTGGTGGTGCCATCCAGGTTGTAGGCCGCCCCGGTATTGAATACCCAGTTTTCGCGCGGGCGGTCTATCTGCACGGCCGTGCAGGAGGGCCGGAATATGGCCGATACCTGAACGGTGGCATACTCGTTGAGCGGATCGCAGAGCGAGCCCAGCACAATGGTAATATCCTTGTACTCATACACATCGGACAGGGATTTTTCCAGCGTAAGGGCGTACTCTACTTTCTGGCCATAGGGCACAAACACCACCTGGCCGTTGGGCAGCAGGTTAATCTTGGCATTGTGCGGGTTGGTGGTGTTGTCCACATAGATCTCGAAGAAGGCATCCGCGCCGGCGGTGCTGTTGTTCTCCAGGATCAGCTTAAACTCGGCCGCCCGGGTTTCGGGCACATCGGTTACCGAGGCCACTTCTACACTAATGGCGGGAATCTCTACCCGCTGGGTGGCATAGCTGATCTGATCGCCGCCACCGTAGATAGTAGTCGTTCTGCCGATAGGCGTATCAGCGGTATAGGCTGCATGGTTGTAAAAGCGGGTACGGTCGATGCCTTCGTAGGGACAGGAGGTGCGGCCGCCTACGGTGCTGAACACAGGCCCGTTGCCATCAAAGGTACTGAGCACATCCACACTCAGGAAATTACCCTTGTCGCCATCTTTCAGTGTATAGCTTACCAGCGTGCTTTCGGTATCTTCTTCGGAGAGGGCCGCATTCAGGTTGCTGGTAATGTTGTTGGTGGTATGCAGCAGCAGGCCGGTCTTATTCACATGAAAGCCCAGCGTGGTTTCCAGTTCGGCGGCCAGGTCCAGCATCAGGTTGGTGGTTTTCTGCTGGGCCACGGCTATTTCAGTGCTTCTGGTGAATTCTCCCAGGCCGGCATCAAAGGAGATGTTACGGGCAAATTCCGTTTCCAGCAGCTCCTGCTTTTTCTTCAGATTGGCCTTTTTGGCTTCCAATAACACAATGGCCTCAGTGAGCGATTGAGCCCCGATCTGCACCAGGGGTGGCGCAACGGCCGCCCCGGCCCCAAAGGTGGTGATGGCAATGATATGGTCGTTCAGATCCTTGATCTGCTTTTCCAGATTGGCCTTGATCTCGGCCTTCAGCTGCTCCCGCTGGTGCAGCACGGCATACTTGGTTTTTTCATTGTCCTGGATCACCTTTTTCCAGAGGCGGATCTGTTCCTGGTACTGGGCCTTGGTGAGCACGCCGGGCGTTCCTTCACTAATGGCGCCGGTTTCAATGCCTCTGATAATGCCCTGCAGCTCCGGAATAAGGGTTTCCAGGATGTGGCGCTGCGAGTAGATGAAGAAGGTTTCGGAAGGCTCTTCGGCAAAGTAAAAGGCCTTTTGCTTGCTTACATACAGCGATACCCCCTCGGCATTGGTCAGCTGCAGGGATGGAGAATTTGGAATCTTCCCCATGTTGGACTGAATGTTGTCATAGGTGCCGTAGTAGTAGTTCTTGGTATTACCGATGTACAAATCGCCCATGCTGCCCACATAGCGGGGGTCGTCGCTGGTAGAGATGGTTTCGTTAAAGGTATAGGTCTTGGTGATGCTCTTGCCATGCACCGACTCCACCTTCATGCTAATGCCGCCGGTAATGCTGTTTACCGCTTCTGACTCGATGATGGGACCGGCCAGGCCGCCACCAAGGGCAATCTTGGTACCCAGCTTCATCTCAATCTTGTAGTTGGCTTCCTGCCCGATGGCAAAGCTGCCCTCTTCGGTAAAGGAAACGCTCTTTCCCTTTTGGATGGAGGCCGAGCTATTGGAGCCCGGAGGGTCGCGCAGGATAATGTCCGGAATATCCGGTGCCTGTGTGACAAAGGTCTGGCTGCCATCGGACTGCCCACCCAGGATAATGCCTTCGCGCTGGTAGTTGCGGGCGTCATAATCTTTGCCACCCACCCGGTAGCGGATGTCCAGGCTGCGGGTAAAGGGCGAGGAGATGGAAGGCAAACCTGCCCTGAAATGGTAGGTGCTGTAGCTGGCATCGTCTGCATCTACCTCAATACGCTCAGAATTGGCCAGGGCCAGGTTGTTGGTGATGTTGAACTCCCCATCGCTGATGGGCACCCGGTCTGCCACCGCCGCATCGGCGCCGGCATCCAGGTTCAGGTATTCCTCAAAGGTGCGGAACAGGATGGCATAATGTCCCCCCTGGGTGTAGATGGGATAAGCAAAGCCTTCTGTGCTTACTAACACCTGCTGCAGGTTGCCGCTGGCATCCAGTTGCTTGGCCATCACCTCCAGATCGGAGGCCTGCGATACCACTTCCAGCACGGGCACCGAGCGGTAGGTAACGCTTTTCACAAAATGGTAGGGGGCCGAAGCCAGCCGGCTGCCATCCTGCTTTACATACTCGCTGTGTTGTGGATCGGGCACCTGGCTAAGGTTGATGATCTCATTGGCGCTCAGCAACTGCAGGCCGGGATTGCTGCCAATCCGCAGTCCATTGCCTTCCGGAATGGTGTAGGAAAGCGGCAGCAGGCGCACGCGGTACTCGCCCGTTTGCGGATGGGTGCTGAAGCTGTGGCGCAGCTCGCCGCCGGGCATGGCACCGGCGGGCAGGTACTCCAGCGTAAGGCTAGCCTGGCCAATGTTATTGATGGAGCTGATAGGATCTGTTTTGGGCACCCCGTTTTCCAACAGGTAGCTGTCCATAACAGGGCCGGCATTGCCAAAGCCAATCACCCTGGCGGCCTCGCGGGTACCCCCTACCACCCGGCCTACCAGCGTTACGCGGGTAGTATCCAGAAAGGTAACGGGCGCCTGCTGGTGTTCAAAGAACTCAAAGAGGTCGTTGGCATCTTCGCGGGCAGCCGGAAAGCGCCCTGCGTGCATGAAGTGATGCTTGTCTTTGCGCACTTCGATGTAGTGGTTGCCGATGGGCACCCGGATCTTGAAGTAGCCGTTGGCATCGGTCTCAACGGGGCGCTTGTTCTTATCCAGCACGATGTTGCCATCTACATACACATGGGCGCCGGGCACAAACACTTTGGGAGTTTCATAGAGCACCGGATTGGCCGGATCACTGGTATCGTAGTAGTAACCGGCCTGGGAAAGCAGCTGCTCCCGTCCGTTCAGGATGGCCCGGTACTGGTTGTAGCCATCGGCGGCCACACTGCCGGGGGTAAGGCCATCGGCTACCTGAATGGGGGCAAATACACCATGGGTGGTGTAGGCCACCACGCCGCTGAACTCAAAGGAGGAGATATCCTTGAAATCGATCTTGTTGATCACCTCCGAGCCCTTGCCGACAAACACCAACTGCTGGGCGGGCTCGAACTGATGCACGCCAAACATAGGGGTAAGGGTGTAGGATTCTCCCGCACCTGAAAAGGGAATGGCCGAAATAATATAGTTGCCCAGCGCATCGGTTACGCCCAGAATGCCCAGCTGCGAGGCCGTAGGCTTATCGGAGGTCCAGCTGGCGCGGTGTATGCGGGCGTGGTTCTTATTAAACTCGATGCCCACCTTGGAGATATCGTAGGCCCAGCCGCCGGCGCCCTCGTCGCAGCGCAGGTAAGCAACCAGCTGGCTTTCGGAGCCGCCCAGGTAGCGCTTAAAATCGGTCCGGATCTGGGTTTCGCTCAGCACACTTTTCCAGAGGCGAATTTCGTCGATGTTGCCCCGCAGGCCCTGGGCCACCAGCAGGCGGCGGGTTTCAAAGGCAGTAAAGGGGTACGCACCGCTGGTGCTGATGCTGGGCGTGCCCGCAAGATAGTCGGGCAGGCTGGCAACATACTCAGGGCTCATGTTGCGCCCGTTGAGGTAAAGCAGGGGGTCTTTGCCCTGCTCCAGCACCACGCTCAGATGCACAAAGGTATTGGCAAAATCGGTTTGGGGGCTGGCGGCGCTGGTAAAGGGGTGAAACAGGTCGTTGCCCCGCCCGTCTACATTGCCGTTGGGGTAAAAGTTGGCCAGCTGAAAGGTTTTGGCCGCCCCGCCGGTATGCGATACCGTAAGGCTAAAGCTGTTGGCCGCTTTGGTGTAGGCCACGACCACTTCCTGGGTGGTGAGCTGGTTGTTTTGAAGGCGAAATAAGGTATCGGTACTGTTCTGGCTAAATTTAAGCCAGGCCTGCAACGTTATTTTATCGCGCAGCTCGGTTTTGGGCAGGGCAATTTCCAGCAGGCCGTTGCCCTCCAGGCGCAGGCTGTTGCCAAAAAGCAGCTCGCCCCCCTGCGGATCAGCCCGCACCACCACATCTTTTACCGGGCTGCTGCCCTCAAAGCTGATGTTGCCCGTAACCACCCCGGTGGGGTTGCGGTAGCCCACACCCGAAATATAGGTGACATATTTACGGGGAATAGAGGAAACGCCCGCTGCTTCTACCTTGTATTCGTAGAGGCGGCCGCCCTGGGTGTTGGGGTCATCGTAGGTGTAGGAGTCGTTGGAAAGGGTAGCGATCAGGGCATAGCCGCTCACATCGTCGGCATAACTCTCCCGGTACTCCCGGCGGTAAATCCGGATCTGCTCAATGCGGGCCCGGTTGCTGAGGATGGTCCAGTTGAGCTGCACCTTGTCGCTGAAGTAGCCTTTGGACACTTCAAAAGAGGGCTCTTCGAAGGTAAGGGGAATGTAGGCCACATCCCAGGGAAAGCGAATGCTGAAATTGGCGCCATCGGTGGCAGAGGTAGAACTGTAGGGAATGGGATTGCCCACCTGCAGGTACACATGGCTACCTCCGGTTTCGGAGGCCGATTCCAGCGATTTTTCCTGCAGCGCAGTGCTGCCGGTATAGGGCTGGGGGTCCGATCGTTTCTGTGCCAGCAGCCCGCTTGCGCCCAGGCTCATGCACAGCAAAAGCAGTAACTGTTTCATCATGCAAACAATGGGGGTGCTTAAAGTTTGATGATGTAGTTGATGCCGTAGCTTACCGGGCGGGTTTCGGCAATACCGGTGGCAGCGGTAGTACCGGAGATGGTGTGGCTATGAGCACCATCGGTATGAGTACTCATGCTGTGGGTGCCATCGCCGGACTGCCGGTTCAGACGGTGGTCGCTGCCGCCGTCGCCATCGCTGGCAGATTTTTCGGTATTGAATGTCATGCCGTGGCTATGACTGCCTCCATGATCGACCGCAAGGCTGCCTTTGGCGTGGTCATGGCTTTTCAACCCATCGGCCTGGGTTCCCCTGAGCGACGGACCCGCCTGGTTGTTTACCGGACTGGTGCCTGTACCGCGCAAAAACATGCCCTGCAGGTTGGGCACTGCATTGGCCCCCAGCAGGCTGCGCAGTGCCTGGCTGCCGGCCAGCGAAGAAATATCCCGTCCATCGCACAGCACCCAGCCGGCCGGCACGCTGCTGGCTGCGCCTACAAAGGCCATGATGGTGCCGGTGGGCACCCCGTTATCGGCACTTTTGGCGTAGGGTGCATACTGGAAGGGGGCATTGGAGAGTACTATGGTATTGCCACGGTAGTTTACCGAGATCACCAGCTTCATGTGCTGCTGATGAAAGGGCACCTCGTTGAAGTTAACCCCGCCGCTAAGCTTGGTGCCGGTGCCTACAATGTGCGAGAACACCCCATAGGGGTCGGTTCTCATCTGCACTTCTTCTTTATACTGAAGGGTGGCCGTGGCGGCATCCTGTATTTCAAAGGTAAAGGTAAGCAGCTCATCTACCAGAGCTGCTTTTTCGGCATTACGAGCAATGCCCTGCACGGCAATGCCCGGAGTGCTCTGGGCCAGCAGGTGCAAACTGAACAGTAGGAAGGAACAGATCAAAAAGAGAGACTTGGTTTTCATGGTATAGGGTAGAAAAGAGTAAGGGTTCTGGAATGTAGGTTGGGTTTGGTTGAGGCGTTTATCGTTCAGCCCCAAAAGTGGGTTTTAAATGCACACAAGGCCTAGTACAGATGTTGCAGAAGCTTGTACGTATGTTGCATGTCCCCAAATTTTGGCACAATTAGTAGAAATATTTTTAAATATCCGATTTGATAATTTGAAATCAATTGCTATGCACCTACTCCATTAAGCGCTACCGGTAGGGCTATAAGGTGGAAAGAGAAAGCATTACGGACTGGCTTGTTGCAGAACAAGTGTCAGAGGACAAGAAGCATGAGGTTGGGAGTACGCTAGGCCTCCAGCACGGCCGAGGGGGTAGTGCCGAAATGCTTGAGAAAGCAGCGGGTAAAGTACGAGGGGCTGGAGAAGCCTACCATATAGGCGATTTCCGAAATGCTTGCATGCTTTTTTTGCAGCAGGTCCATGGCCCGCTGCAGGCGGAAGCTGCGTATAAAATGGCTGGCCGATTCGTTGGTAAGCGCCTCCAGCTTACGGTGCAGCTGTGAGCGGCTCATGCCCATTTCCAGGCTAAGCTGCTCTACGCTAAAGCTTTCCCGGGCATGGTGGATTTCCAACACCCCCATGAGACGTTTCAGAAAGGCCTCGTCAACCGACGATACGGCCAGCTCACTGGGTTTAAGCACTACCTGCTTCTGGTAGCGCTCCTGCAGGCGCAGGCGCGCCTGCAACAGGTTGTGCAGGCACAGGCGCAGCTCCTGTGGCACAAAGGGTTTGCTCAGGTAGAGATCGGCCTGCTGTTCCAGGCCCTGCAGGCGGCTGTGCACCGAGGCCTTGGCGGTAAGCAAAATAAGCGGAATGTGCGAGCTGCGCTCGTCCTGCTTTAGCCGGCGGCATACTTCATAGCCGTCTATGCCCGGCATCATTACATCGCTGATGATCAGGTCGGTAATTTCCTGTTGGGCGAGCCGAACACCCGTTTCTCCATCGGGTGCTTCCAGCAGGCGGTAGTCGGCCGCCAGTATGCTGCGGATGTAGGCCCGCACATCGGCATTGTCTTCGATGAGCAGCAGCAGGGGACGCACCGCAGCGGGTGCTACAGCAGAAACAGCCGTGGCGTTGAGATCTGTTGCGGAGGCTTCCGCTAAGGTTTCAGTAAGACCTGCTGCGGCTGTCAGGGGCAGGGACCAATCGCCCTGGCGGTCTGTAGCCGCCTGTAGCTGGGCAGGACTCAGGTGACGGCTACCAAGGGGCAGACGCACCCGGGCCGTGCTGCCTTCCCCTACCCGGCTCTCCAGCGTAATGCTGCCCCCATGCAATTCAACCAGTTCTTTGGTAAGTGCCAGGCCTATGCCGGTGCCGCCCCACAGGCTTTCCCGGGCATGGCCGGCCTGGTAAAAGCGGTCAAAAATATGGGCCAGTTGCTCCTGCGTAATCCCCTCCCCCTCATCGGATACGCTGATGTCCAGCGCCCCTTCGGGGAAGGCGGGCAGCGCCGGGGGCAGCACAGCCACACGTACCTCTACCGAGCCTCCTTCCTGCGAAAACTTAAAGGCGTTGGAAAGCAGGTTGATGAGAATCGTCTCCACATGGGCCGGATCGCAGTAGAGTGCCGGCAGGCGCTCCTGGGCTGTGAAGCGCAGGGCGATAGCGCGGGAATCGGCCAGGGAGCTGAAAGAAGCCGTAACCCCCTTCAGCAGCGTTTGCAGCTCGGTAAGGCGCAGCGACAGGCGCAGCTGGCCGGCATCCAGCTTGGAGAGATCCAGAATCTGGTTGATGAGGCGTAGCAGGCGAGCGGCGCTTTCTTTCATAAAGCCAAGCTGCTGGCGCTGGTAGGGGTCGCTGCTGCGGGCCAGCAGGCTATCGATTGGCCCCAGGATCAGGGTAAGAGGGGTACGGAACTCGTGTGAGATGTTGGCAAAGAAACTGGATTTGAGCCGGTCTACCTCCTTTTCCTTTTCCAGCAGCTGCTGGTGCTTTCTGGTTTTGAGGCGCTGGCTGTAATAGAGCAGCCCGCTGGCCAGCAGCAGAATAGCCCCTATCAGCAGGTAGGCCCGGGTGCGGGTATCCTGCAGGGCCTGTTCCTGCTGCAGGCTGGCCAGCGCCTGGTCCTTTTTCGGTTTCGTACTGGATGTTCAACTGGCTGATCTGCCGGGCCTGCTCCAGGCCAAACAGGCTGTCTTTTACGGCATCGTACTTTTCCAGATAGGCATGGGCCTGCTCAAACTGGCGCAGCTGCTTATGGCTTTTGGAGAGGTTCAGGTAGCCGTAGCGCAGCTGGTTTCCCTCTTCATACAGCCGGGCCAGGCGCACCACCCGCTCGGCGTAGGCCATTGCGGCCTGGGGCTCCTGCCGCAGCAGGCTCAGTTCGGCCAGGTCATTGAGGGTATGCAGCAGGCTGCGGTGGCTTTGTATTTTTTCTTTGAGCGCCAGGGCCTGTAGCAGGTACTGCAGCGCTTCGTCCAGCTTGCCCTGTTGCATGTGGGTGCTGCCTATGTTGCCAATGAGCTTGGCTTCGTCGCTGTGCATTTCCAGGGCCCGGGCCAGGGGCAGGGCCTGGCGAAAATAGCTCAGGGCCGAGTCATAGGCCCCTTCTTTCTGAAAAACCACCCCAATATTGAGCATACAGGCCATGCGCCCCTTTTCATTAGCGGTAGCGGTGTTAATGGCCAGGGCCCTTAGAAAATAGGTGCGGGCTTCGCTAAGGGATTTGGTGTACTGGTAAACCCGCCCGATGCTGCTATAGGCTTTAGCAATACCCGGCGGATCCTGTAGCCCTTCATAAAGCGCAAGTGCCTGCAGTTGATGGGTCAGGGCGGTTTCGTACAGCCCCAGGCTGTGGTAATTGGTACCCAGCAAATGATGCGCTTCTGCCTCCAGCTGCTGCAGCGGGTGGGTGCCAGCGAGTTGAAGAACTTTGTTCAGGCAGGTAATAGCGGGGCGAACCTCATTGCTGCGCTGGTGGTGCCGGGCACGTTGCAGAAATCCTTCAGCCTGAAGAGGGTATAAGCGGAATTGCAGGGCTAATTCAAGGCCCTCCTGCAACTTGTTCTCTGCCTCATCCCGCCTGTTTAGTTCGCTGTACCGTTCCCCTACTGAATAGGCGCTTGTAATGCGGGCCTTCAAATCGGCTTCCTCGATGGCTTTCTCATAGACCTGCAGGGCGGCTAACAAGCGGGTATCTTCCTTCTCGGCAAGGCTATAGCCTGTTACAGGTTTATCCTGCTGTTTGGCTTCCGGCTGGTCCTGTACGGCGGGGGCTGGCGAATGTGCGCAAACCTGAACATACAGCAGGCAGTTTACTACTACCAGTCCTCCGGTGCGCAGCACAGGTACCACTGAGTAGCCTTGCAGGCTATTAGCAGGGTCTTTAAAGTACTGAGCAAGTAAGGAAAGCGGATGTAAAAAGCGCATAGGTCAAGGGTCGTTCTGATGCAGGCATCTTTCACACAAGTTGCAGTTGCTTATAGCAGACGCACTCCCACATCTGTGGGAATTACGAAAATAGAAATATCAGCTTATGCTTTTGCTTTCTCAGCCCTAAAAAGTAGAGCCAAGGTTGCGCATACAAGGGATGCCGGTTTACCAGAAGACTGGCCATTCACTACTCCACACTTGCCAACAGAAGAGACTCGGAGAGCACATGCATTTCCATCATTTGATAGAAGGAGCCAGCCATTACGCACACTGAGGCGTTAACCAGTAAGATGATACACCTCATACGTTCATAAAGAGTACACAACAACTACATCAGCCTTATGGGAATTTCAAGTATAAAAAAAGAACTGCGCGTCCTTGATAAGGAGGCGTTGATCGCCCTTATCGCTACGCTCTATAAGAAGAACACATCCGCACGCGACTATCTTGATTTTTATTTTCATCCCAATGAACAGGCGCTCTACCTACGCTATCAGGAAAAAGTGTTTCATGCTTTCTACCCGAAAAGAGGGGATCGCTACAGCCTGAAAGAGGGGAAACAAGCCTTGCGGGAATTTGCCAAGCTGGGTCCATCGCCTGCGCTGAAGGCCGAACTGATGCTCTTCTACGTTGAAACGGGAGTCGATTTCACCAATGACTTCGGGGATATCAACCAGAGCTTCTACGCAAGCCTGGAATCGGTATTCCTTGCTGCCCTGAAACTTATGCAAAAGGAAGACCTACTGGGCAGATTTGCCAAGCGAGCCGGTGAGGTAGTCGGTGCTACTGCAGGCATTGGCTGGGGTTTTCATGATTGCCTGGCACAAGCTTACGCAGACTTTTATGCAGGGGAACTAAGCGATCCAGAAGAAGACATGTCCTGACATTGCCTTTTCTGTACCGACGCCTCCCCTTTCGGCCTAGCCTGCAGCTTAGGCCTCCTGTCCCTATCCCTTTTTCTCGGCGCATACGCTCAGCCCTATCCAGAAGCAAGAGAACAGGTCCCTAGCAGCACCCTAGTGGGCACATCATTCAGGTCAACCAGTCTTCGGCTATATTCGGGTAGCCAATAAACAGGCAGCTTCTCCCTTAGCGCGTGCGCTGCCTACCCCCTTTCATGTGTTGAGGCAGGGTAGTGCTGTAAGCGGCCACGATACTTTCCGCTTCTGCCCGTACCTTTTTAAAATTCTTTTCCACCTGAACTCCTTCGCTGAAGGGCCGGATGGGCGGCGCCTGTACGGGCCCCTTCCTTCTTTTTAGCTTCGCCCAAAAATACGGCTGATGATCTTCCACCGTTGTGCCGATGAACTCCCCTACTTTGAGGCTGCTGAGGTCCTGGGGCCTAACTAATTGTCGCTCCTGCAGGCTATAGGAAACCGCCTGGTTTCTGGTCAGGCGCTGGCCCCACTGGCTCTGGCTGGTGGTGCGGCTTTCCATTTCCTTTTCCTCCCGGCCGAAGAACTCACTGATCATCCGGGCAGAGCTGGCCACCCCTACCCGTCCGTAAAACTGGTTGTTCAGGTTGGCAATGATCACATCGGCCTTTTCCTTCCCGTAGCTGTCCACCATTTGGGTGTAGTCCTGTGCCATGTACACCGTGGCTATGCGGTTACTCCGGGCTGTAGCCGGCACCAGTTCCAGTTTGGGAATATAGAGGGTAGGCGCTTCATCCAGCAGCACAAGGGCCGGGGCACCTCCTGGCCGGTTCATCTGCTTCAGGGCCACGGTAATGATACAGGAGATCAGCGGGCTGAAAGTATCGACCAGCGACGGATGGGTGCCGATGGCAAGGATCTTGGGGTCCAGGGGGTTGTTGAGGTCCAGCTCAAAATCATCACCCGACAGCACCCAGCAAATTTCCGGGCTGTTGATCCGGGCGATGGAGAGCTGCAGCGAGCCGATCACACCGGCGATTTGCCCTTCCGCCTCATTCTCTACCGCGCTAATCACACTACGGACCATGCCGGCGGTTTCCGCATCGCTGTCCAGCATGCTCAGGGTTCGCCGGTAGTCTTTGTACAGGATAACATTCACCGCATGGGGGAGGCTGCACTGCTCGGGATGGTGCTTTCTCAGAAACCAGATCACTGCTGTCAGCAGGGCATTGGCCGAGCGGATCCAGAAGTCTTTCTTCCGGATCGTTTCGGGCAACAGGTTGTTCAGAATGGCCAGGCTGTATTCTTCCGCATAGGCCTGCACGGGCATCCGTGCTGCCTTTAGGGGATTGAGGCGATGGCTCCTGGACAGGTCGTGGAAATTGAGCAGGTAACAGCGAAGATCCTGCCGGCCACTTTTCCACAGGGCCAGGTGCAACTGCTCGGACAGTACCGGAAATTTAAAATCATAGACCAGACCGGTATAGCCCTTTGCCATCGCCTGCTCCAGCAGGGAATAAGCCAGCGACTCGCTTTTGCCCGCACCCGCTGCTCCGCTGATAAAAATTCCCCGGAAGGGGTTGGGGACATTGATGTAGCCCTCTTCCGTTTGAAAGCAAAAGCCAAAGGGGGTCTCATGTTTCTTTCGGTTGTTTTGTATGCCGAATGGGTGACCCGGGCGCCTATGCCACAGCAGCGGTATCACCAGGGCGGTGCCCACAAAGCTTACTAGTGAAATCGGATAGAAAAGGCGTACGAACGGCAGCGGATAGGCATGCACCCGCAGAAGCAGCCAGGCGCTCAGCAGGAAGCCCGCCCCAACAGGAATTTTCCTTGCCAGTGACGCAGGCGCCCGGAAGGAGCGGTGACAGCCAGCGGATGGAGCGTTATCCACCCCAGGAAAAAAAGCATAAAGCCTGCCCTGCACCAGGGCCCCAGCACGGCAGCAAGTTTTAGCAGCAGCAGCTCCTGCCGCTCTCCCTTTTCCAGGGCAAGCACCGGATCCAGCTGCAGGTATAGGCCATACTCGGCGGCCAGGGCGGCCAGCAGGAGTATGAGAACAAAAAAGGGTATTTGCTGATGCTGCATACGCCATCAGATGTTTATGCGAACGCCCCGCCTCCGCCTGCGGGAAATCTCATTTTCCAGGCTGAGTGAATCTGTAAAGCCCATTTTCCGGCTGGCCTCCGTCAGCTGTTTCAGGGAGCCGGCCAGGGATTGGTCCCTCTTTGGTTGTTCGGGTTTGCGGTCCCGGTTATGCTCCAGCAAATGCAGGGGGTCCCGCACATACCGGTCCCGGCGAAGGCGATCTTCCAGCGTGCTAAGGTTCTGAAAAAACGTACGGCCCCAGGCCCTTCGCTCCGCAACAGCCAGTACCTGCTCCAAGGCCAGCTTTTGGGGCTTTGAAAGAAAGCTATTAATCTCTACCAGCCTGGCAGCGATATAAGTCTGAAGGCGTTCTCGCCGGGCCGGGCCCGGTTCCCGCACCTGCCGGCTAGCGTCCACCGCCTGGTAATGGAACATCCTGTTGAAGAGCTGCTGGTTCTCCTTTTGCCAGGCCAGCATGTCAAATCGGTCCCGATTCCCGAAGGGGCTCAGGGTAAAGGTCCGGTGCCGGTCCTGTTTGGAGACCACTACATGCACATGCATCTGAAAGCCGGGCTTTTGCTCTCCTGCTCTGTGTACCCCTTCCTGCACCTGCTGCTCCCTGGCAGAAAAGGTCCGTTCCCGGTGAATAACAGCAAACCAAAGCAGGTCGCCCGCAGAAAGCCTTCTTCCCTCCTTCAGGCGGAACTGCTCGGCATATTGCTGCATGGCCTGCCGGGTAAATGCCTGCAGCTTTTGGGGGCAATTGCCGATATGGCCCAGCTCCCCGGCGCTTGGCGAAAGTACCAGGGAAACAAACTTGCTTTCCCGGCTTCGGAGGCCCTGCCCGTTGGCATCTATTACGAGCTGCACCTGCCGGGCGCTATGGTCCGCTCCCTGCTGAGAAAAAAAGCCTGCCTGCTGGCCCAGCTGCTTCACCTCATGCTGCAGGTAAGCCAGCAGGCGCGCACAACTTCCCTTGTTTGCAAAGACCGCCCTTCCGTGCATGCTGGGCTGGATAATTTTAGAGTGCATTGGTTTATGGCGTTTGGTCTGAGACTTCTTCTTTGTATACCTTGAGAATGGAGGCTTTGCGCTGGCGGGCAAACTGGCTGTTTTTCCGAACCAGCTGCTGTAATTCTTCCTGATCCAGGCGGGAAAGCTGATGCAGGTTATTCAATAGGATCTCCAGCAGGATGCGGGCATTGATCTGTTCGTGCAGAATTTCCCGGAGGCTTACAAGCAGCGCTCCCAGCTTTTCCTCATCTTGTTGGCCCAACATGCCCATGATCCGCTCAATCCCCTTATCCAGGGCCTCATGCAGCCCCCAGGCCAGGCCCTCTTGAACAGTTTTGGGATTGAGCCGTCGGCTGGCAAAGTACTGGATGACCGCCTCGGTATATTCCCGAAGGGTCAGCCCCCATACGCCCGCCTCCCGTACCAGCATATCATGTATGGAAGCCGCAATTTTGATCTCTTTGCGGGATGTTTTCATAAGGGCGCGGATAAAGGTTTATTCTACAGATTGCACCACCATCCGGCGCAGCCTATTCCCGTTCAGGACCTGCATAAGGCCAGGCTGCAGGAAGATCAGGGCTGCCCGTACTTCATCTGGGGCTCCTCTGCCAGGGCTTTGCGAACCAATTGGTTGCGGTAGGACTGCAGCAGTTCATCCCGGGCCCGGGAGGGCTGTTCGGTAACGGTGCGCAGCAGTTCCCCGGCCTCCAGCTTGATCTCCATGCTTTTCATCAGCACTTCCTGGCACTGCCGAAGGCTATGCAGGCGTTCGGCCTCATTCATGCTCAGGCGCTGGTCCCGCTTGACGGCCTCCATCAGTTCGCGAGCCTGGTAGATCATGTCGTCCGCCAGCTGCGCATAGGACAGGGCGGCCTGGATCTGCTTTTGTTCCCGCATTTCAGCCAGGGCAAACTGGCTCAGGGTAGTTTGCCGGCTGATGGCCTCATAGGCAACCAGGTCCTGAAGAGGAGCGCTCCGGGAGTTGAACCCTACCAGCAGCCCATGCAGTTGGCGAGTTGCCTGTTGCGTGGGTTCCCGCTGCAGCATCAGGCGCAGGCGATCGGTGCCGGATAGCTCCGGCAGGTAGACCAGCGGATCTTCCGCCAGGCCCAGCGCAGCCCGTGTCAGAGGATCCAGATCGGACCACTTCAGGTCCTTAATGCTCTGGGCAACTTTTAGGGCTTCCTGTACCTGCCACTGCAGGCGGTAAATATTCTCGATCTCCTGCTTGGTGCGGATGGCCGTATTTAGGATATCCTTGGTTTCCTGCAGGGTTTTAGCCGCGGTGGAAATCAACTGCACTTCGTTGGCCAGGCTTTTCACCATGTTTGTAAACTGAACGGGATCGTAGACCACAAACTGGGCCTGCAGCGGTCGGGCAACTGAAAGTGCCAGCAGCACCGCTAGCATGCATAGGGATTTTTTGGGGTGGAAACGGTTCATGTTCGTAAGGTTTAGGGGTTATTCGGTTTCAGGAGCAACAAAGAGCGGATAGCCATCTGCCAGGAAAATAGTCTTCCCCCGCCGGTTCTTCCGCAGGAGATTCCTGCCCAGGCCTGCAAGGCCACTGGCCACCCCGCCATACGGCACGGAATAGAGCATCTGATCGAGCGCATCATCGCGACTTTCCGCCAGAGCGGAAGGAAGAGGTTCTTCCTGCAGGTAGGCTATGCCCGGAAGGTAATCCTGGTCATACACCTGCAGCCGCAGGGGCACTGTCCCAATGCTACCGATTCGGACCTTCAGGCGTCCGCCACCACCAGCGGCGCTAAGCTTTCCGTACAGCAGCGTATTGCGGGGAAAGCGGTGCTTCCCGATAGCCATCTCCTCCTGCAGGCGCAAGCAAAGCGTAGCGTTGGGCAGGAGCTTTTGATCCCCATGCACCAGAGCGCTGTAGAAGGCCTGCTGCTGGTGGGGGACCTCCCCTTCCGGCTCATTCACCCGCAGCGTTTGGAAAGGCTCTGCCGGGGCTTTTGGGTGCCCAGCCGACGGCTGCGGCTGCGGCTTCATCACCTGTGTGCGCCGGGCCGTGAGGTCGGGCCGGGCGATTGAGGGTGCTGCCTCTGGCAGCGTTCTGTCCATGGGTTCTTCCCGCTCTGCCGGAGCATGGGCTACGGGCTCCCTTTCCGGTTCAGCTGGAGATTCGTCCCTGCCCATGCTTCCAAAGTCCATGGAGATGATGGTTTCCAAGGAGCGCTGCCGCCGGGCATGCTGGCGGTTCATCTCTTCCAGCTCCTTTCGGTATCGGTCCAGGCGGGAGGGGCTGGGCTGGCCGGAGGGGGGCGTATCGGGGTCGATGCTGGCAATGGGGGTGGTTGCCTTGAATCGCTTGATGCTGCCAAGTGCCAGTGCTCCCAGCAGCAGTAGGCCCAGCAGACCCGCACTTAGCGGCAGCCAGTGCCTGCGCAGCCTCTTTCCAATCCCCTTGCGCTCAGTGCTCATGGCCCTTGGGAAAGGTGGGAGCCTGGTTGATCCAGCGAGCCGGAAGCAAGATCCGCAGGTTGCGGGCACCCCCGCTTTCCCGGAACTGCAGTTGCAGTCGGCCCCGGGCGCTCATGGCATAGAGGGGTAGCGCATACCAGAGCGTGCTTACTTCCCGGGCAGGAAGAACTGCCGGGGCCAGCTCTGCGATGGGACGCACCTCCTTCTGATAGCGGTTGTTGCGGGAGAATCGCCTACCCCGCCGTTCCTGGTAGGTAAAGCCCACATAGTCCGGGGTATAGGCTATGGATGAATTGTTTTGCAGGCTAAGGCCCAGGTAGAGCGCCTCTTCATCGATTTGCAGCTGCACCAGCCGCAGCTGCATCCCATGGCGGGTATTTCGGGGAGAAGCGTGCGTATGGGGCAGGTGCTGCAGCCGCAGCAGGGATGCCTGAAATGAGGCAGGATCGGCGCCCTCCTTTCGGACTCGGGTCCCTCGGGTGGCAGCTGTGTAGACCGGGCTGCTGCGCAGGTCATAGAGACGGCCCGAGGGACTGTTAGCAACCGCCAGGCGTGCCGTATAATAGGCCTCTCCGAAGCGAACAAGCAGGTTGGTGGGACCCGACTGCTGGCTGCGGGCTTTCAGGAAAACGCTCTGGCCTTCGATCCTGGCAAAGTAGTCGCCCGGCCTGCCAATGTCCACCAGCTGCACCTCCCCTGGAAAGAGCAGATAGGTGGTTTCGGTATCCGTTACAAAGAGGGTATCCTGAGCAGCGGCTCCCGGAGCGGCGGCTCCCGGAGTGGCGACTCCCGGAGCGGCGGCTCCCGGAGCGGCGGCTCCCGGAGCGGAAGAGGGAGCGTGCATCTGGGCCAGTCCGGCAAGCGGCAGCAGCAGTACCAGCAACAGGGTGGAAGTCCTTTTCATGGGAAGTGGGGGTTAGGGTTAAAAAATAAGGAGCGGGCTTAGGGTGCAGGCGCTCCCTTCGGTTCATAGAGGATGTAGTCAAAGTTCTGGATCAGCAGCCCATAGGGGTTTTGCTCACTGCGGTAGGTTTCAATCAGCTCAAAGCGGATTCCGATGGGGAATTCCCGTTTTTTTCCCCCAGGTGAATGGTCTGTCGGGCATAGGCCCGTCCGGCGATGGGCCGGGCCTTCATATCGATCAGCACGGAATCTACCTGCATGCTTGTCTGGGTACCCAGGCGGACGTAATTCTGGTATACCTCTCCCTTGCTGAAATCATGCACGATGCGTTGTCCTCCCGCCTTATCGATCAGGTGCAGTCCGGCTTCCAGCTGCTGCTGGTAGTTGGCGGCATGGTGGGCGAACATGGTATGCAGAAAAAGCTTTACCTGGTTGCGCGCCTCATAAAGGGAAATCTCCCGCTCCGCCTGCCGCAGGGCGGGGAGCGTACCCAGGTCGGTGACCACATATATCCGTTCGCTCCGTCGGCGTTCCTGCAGCAGGATATATCCGCCCAGGAGCAGCAGGAGCACAAATGAAAGCAGGATTGTGCCGATGGTGATCTTTTTCAACACCTCAAAGCTGCTGTCGAAGTCTTTTAAGGAATGTGCCATATGCAATTGGTATAGGTGAATGCTTAGTGTCGTAGCGGGATGGACTGCCCGGCTCCGCCCCTGTGGGCGGGTGGCTGCTGCGCCCCATCAGATGCACCTCCGCCCTGCAGGCTCTCTCTGCTCCAACCTGCCGTGCTGCTGCCTATAGCAGCCGTTGCCGGCAGCGTACCGGCCCCACTGAGGACAGCCGCTCCTTTGGCCGCCAGGATGGCGGCTCCGGCACTGGTGGCCAACACCCGCGCCGGGTAGACGGCGCTTTGGGCCTGCCCTACAAAGAGGGAGGTTAGGTAAGGGACCATAAAGTAGAGGAGAGCGATCAGCAGGGTGATCAGGAGCATGTCCAGCTTTTCCGCAGCCTCCGAGACCGACAGGCCGTGCATGAGGCCCAGCTGGTGCTGTGTGAGCTTGCGGTAGAGCACAACAATGTTGTCCAGGATGATTAGCGTAATGCTCCAGCATTGCACTGTCAGGTAGTTTTGGAACCACTTCTGTACCAGCCGGCCAAAGAGCGGGAGAATGCTCAGGCAAA
>NZ_AODQ01000065.1 GCF_000348925.1 Cesiribacter andamanensis AMV16
GGGCCTTTCTTAATTTCTTCCAGAACCTGGCCAATATTGGTTAATACTTCCTCATTTGTAAAGCGAATCACCCGTATTCCCAACTCTTTGAGTGCAAGGGTTCTTTCCTCATCGTACTGCATCTGCTCAGCGGAATCATGTACCTCGCCATCCACCTCAATAACCAGGCGGGCTTCGTGGCAATAGAAATCAGCAATGAAACCAGCCAGCGGGTGCTGCCTTCTGAACTTATACCGATCCAGCCGTCCATTCCGAAGCCGCTTCCAAAGCACCCCCTCTGCCGCAGTCAGCTCCTTCCGGTTCTGCCTGGCAAACTCAAACTGCCTGTTGCCAGCTCCTTTATGAAAGTCCATAAAAGAAAGATAAAACAGCGATATAGGTAATGCAGTCAGTTGCAGGATCAGGTCGGCTATTAAGGCAGCAAGGTTCCTTTACCCGATACAGAAAAAATCACCAAACGATTCACCGGCCTAGTCCCCCTTCTCCGGAGGGAGAAGGGCGGGGGGCGCCCGGCTAGGGATGAGGTGATTCTCAAGTCTGCAGCACCCCTACATTATACCGCTCCGTTATCGGCGCATGGTTGGCGGCTTCGATGCCCATGCTGATGATCTTGCGGGTCTCCAGGGGGTCGATGATCCCATCTACCCACAGGCGGGCGGCGGCGTAGTAGGGGCTCAGCTGCTCGTTGTAGCGGGCCTCAATTTCCTTCAGCAGCTCCTGCTCTTCTTCCTTGCTGATTTCCTTGCCCTGTGCCTTTAGGGTAGCTACGCGTATCTGCAGCAGGGTTTTGGCAGCCGAGCCGCCGCTCATTACGGCCATCTGGGCCGTGGGCCAGGCGTAGATCAGGCGCGGGTCATAGGCCTTGCCGCACATGGCGTAGTTGCCGGCCCCGTAGCTGTTGCCCAGCACAAAGGTGAATTTGGGTACCACCGAGTTGGCCATGGCATTTACCATTTTGGCGCCGTCCTTAATGATGCCCCCATGCTCGGCCCGGCTGCCTACCATAAAGCCGCTTACATCCTGCAGAAACACCAGGGGTATTTTGCGCTGGTTGCAGTTCATGATAAAGCGGGCGGCCTTATCGGCCGAGTCGGAGTAGATCACCCCGCCCATCTGGATCTCGGTAGACTGTCCGCCGCCCTTCTTGGCCTTCACGATCTGGCGCTGGTTGGCTACAATGCCCACTGCCCAGCCATCGATGCGCGCATGGCCGCAGAGAATGGTCTGGCCGTAGTGCTCCTTGTACTCGTCAAATTCGGAATTGTCCGTCAGGCGGGTAATGATCTCGCGCATGTCATAGGGCTTGGCGCGGTCGTCGGGGAAAATCCCATAGATATCTGCCGGGTTTTTGGCAGGGGGCTGGGGTTCTGTGCGGTCAAAGCCGGCCTTGTCGAAGGCGCCGATCTTGTCCATCAGGCGCCGAATGTGGTCCAGGGCGGCCTCGTCATTGGGGAATTTATTATCCGTTACACCGCTGATCTCGCTGTGGGTAGTGGCGCCGCCCAGGGTTTCGTTGTCAATATCCTCGCCAATGGCGGCTTTTACCAGGTAAGAGCCGGCCAGGAAGATAGAGCCCGTACCGTCTACAATCAGGGCCTCATCGCTCATAATGGGCAGGTAGGCGCCGCCGGCCACACAGGAGCCCATAATGGCGGCTATCTGGATAATGCCCATGGAGCTCATGCGGGCGTTGTTGCGAAACTGCCGGCCAAAGTGTTCCTTATCAGGAAAGATCTCATCCTGCATGGGCAGAAACACCCCGGCGCTGTCTACCAGGTAAATGATGGGCAGGCGGTTTTCCATGGCAATCTCCTGCGCGCGCATGTTCTTTTTGGCGGTGATGGGAAACCAGGCGCCGGCCTTTACGGTAGCATCGTTGGCCACAAGCACACACTGGCGGCCGCTTACATAGCCAATGCCTACCACCACCCCGCCACCGGGGCAGCCGCCTACGTCCTGGTACATGCCCTCGCCGGCAAAGGCGGCCACTTCCAGAAAGTCGGAGCCTTCATCCGTCAGGTAGGCAATACGCTCCCGGGCGGTGAGCTTTCCTTTTTTATGCTGGTCGGCAATCTTTTTGTCGCCGCCACCTTTTTTTACGGTATCGAGTCGGGTCTTGAGTTGAAAAAGCTTTTGCTTGATTAGGTCTTCGTTTTTATTGAAGGCAAGATCGGTATGCATGGGCAAAAAAAGAGTTAATGACGTAGGCCAAAGATATAAAAAAAGCGGCACCTGTAAGGGGTGCCGCTGGTGAATCTAAAACGTTTGCAAGCTATTTCCGCCCGCCTCCGATCAGGGAGAAGCGCAGGTCGATGTAGCGGTGGGGGTTGGCCTGAATATCCTGCAGCAGCCGGTTAAGGCTTTCGGTGCTTTGGTTCAGGTTGGTATAGAGCGAATCGTTGTACATAAGTTTGCCCAGGCTGCCCTGGCCACTCTGCAGGTTTTCGGTTACGGCCTGCAGGTTCTGGATGGCCAGATTGGCATTGGCAACGGTGGCTTTCAGGTCGCCATCATTGAGCGAATCGGCCAGCTGGTTCATCTTGGTCATGAAAGGGGCAATGCCGTTTTGCGGATCGTTGAGCGAGGCCGAGAGGGTTTTAAGGTTGTTGGTGATGGCGTTGATATCGCGGCGATTCTCGATGACCATGAACTTGATCATGTTGGCGGTTTCCTGAAAATCGCCCAGGGCGCCGTCTACCTTACCGCCGCTGCGGCCCAGATCGGAGAGGATGTTATTTACCTTGATCAGGGTAGTATCGATCTCGGCCACGATCGGGTCGGCCCGCTGCTTGATCATTTCACTCAGCGACTGGTCAATAGTGCCCTGCAGGGTATCATTGTCCTGCAGCACGCGGCCCCTCTGCTTCAGGTCCAGCACAATGGATTTGCTGCCCAGCAGGTCGGAGTCGTGCAGGCGGGCCTCGGTGCCTTCAAACACTTCCAGGTCATCGTTAATGTCCAGCGACACCAGCATGCGGGTCTGGCTGCCGTTTTGCAGCAGCTGTATTTTGCTGACGCGGCCTACGCGATAGCCGTTTATTTCTACCGGGTTAGATACAGTAAGCCCATCAATATGGTCATAGACCACATGGTAGGTATTGGAAGGATCAAAGAAGTCGATTCCCTTCAAAAACTTAAACCCAACAAACAGGAGCCCCAGCGATACTACGGCCAGGATACCCACTTTAGCTTCTTTTGATAGCTTCACAGTAATTGGTTAAATTAATTCATTGCTTCCATTTCTTCCTTATAATCCCGGAAGGCCCTGAACAGGCCGGAAGCCATATAGGTTCTGCCCAATTCGTCGCTGAGGTATTTCTCTTCGGTCTTGTTGGTGATAAAGCCCAGCTCCACCAGCACCGAGGGCATGGTGGTTTGCCAGAGCACCAGAAAACCAGCCTGCTTAACGCCCCGGCTGGGCCGGCCTACGCGCTTTACAAACTGGTGATCAATCTTTTCGGCCAGGTGCAGGCTGTTGTGCATATGGGCGTTTTGCATGAGTGAGAACATAATGTAAGACTCCGGCGACTTGGGATCGAAGCCTTCATACTTCTGCTCATAGTTTTCTTCCAGCAAGATAACGGAGTTTTCCCGTTTGGCAACCGAAAGGTTTTGTTCGTTAACGTGCAAGCCCATGATAAAGGTTTCGGTACCAATAGCTTCTTTATTGGCGGCCGAGTTCAGGTGAATGCTGATAAAGACATCGGCACCGGCTTTATTGGCAATGGTGGCCCGCTGCTCCAGGGGAATAAAAGTGTCGTCGTTGCGGGTATAAATCACCTCTACATCGGGCAGATTTTTTTTGATGAGCTCGCCAAACTCCAGGGCCACGGCCAGGGCCACATCCTTTTCTTTGGAGATGCTGCCCAGGGCACCTGAATCTTTTCCGCCATGCCCGGCATCAATTACCACTTTGCGGATCTTGTAGTCTGCTCTCCCTGCTGGCGTAAAGGAGGCTAACAACAAAAGGAGAGCAGCGCCGGCGCAATAGACAATATTTCTCACGGTCCTTCGGTTGTTAAGTAGATAAGCCATACCTTTGTACAATACAAAATTGTGAATTTTTCGCAAAATCTGAAAGCGCAGGTGTCTCGAAAGTACGCCCTTCTTCTGGTAATATTGTGTGCCTTTTCGTTTAGTTTGCAAGCCCAGGAGGTGCCAGCCCGGGAGCGCGATCTGCCGTCGCTGCCTACGCAGCAGCAAGATACCCTTAGCACCCCCTCTTCTCAGGATTCCCTACAGATCAGCCTGCCTCAATCGGCTAAGGCCCGGGGCGACATTGAAACCACTATCAAGTACAATGCCAAAGACAGCATTATCTTTGATGCCCTTAACCGCATTGTGTACCTGTATGGGGGGGCGGTGATCACCTATGGCGATATAAAGCTGGAGGCCGCCCGCATTACCATTGACTGGACCAGCAGTACCCTGGCCGCTGTGGGGGTAACCGACAGCCTGGGTAAAGATGTGGGCAAACCGGTATTTACACAGGGGGCCGAAACCTACGTAACCGACAATATACGGTATAATTTTAAAACCCGGAAGGCCCTGATCAAAGGAGTGGTTACCCAGCAGGAAGAAGCCTACATCCATGGCGATTTTGTAAAGCGCGATGCCAATAACCACCTGCACATAAAAGGCGCCCGCTACACCACCTGCAACCTGGAGCATCCGCACTTTTACATTCAGGCCGAAAAGCTGAAGATGATGCCCAACGACAAGATTGTAGCCGGGCCTTTTCACCTGAAGATTGCCGATATCTCTACCCCCCTGGGCTTTGTGTTTGGCATGTTTCCCGTGCCGCGCAAACGCGTATCGGGGGTAATCATTCCCTCCTATGGGGAGGAAAACCGCCGCGGCTTCTTTTTGCGGGATGGGGGGTACTACTTTGCCATCAACGATTACCTGGATCTGGCCGTAACCGGCGAGGCTTACACCAAGGGCAGCCGCGGTTTTCAGATTGCTTCTAACTACCGCAAGCGCTATCAGTATGCCGGCAACTTCAGCCTGCGCTACAACCGCCAGAACCAGGGCGAGGAGGGGGAGGAGAACATCAGCAAAGATTTCTGGGTAAGCTGGAGCCACAACCCCCAGACCAAGGGGGCCAGCCGTTTTTCGGCCTCGGTAAATGCGGGTACCTCCAGCTTTACCAACAACAACCCCTCGTTGAATAACTTTGAGCGCAACCTCAACCAGCAGTTCAGCTCCAATATCAGCTACAGCAACTCGCTGCCTGGCACCCCCTTTAACCTGAGCGCCCGCGCAAGCCTGGTGCAGGATGTGGTGCGCAATACGGCCGATCTGCTGCTGCCCGAGGTAGGCCTTACCATGCAGCGCCAGTACCCGGCCCAGTGGTTTGGGCGCACAGGGCGCAGCTGGTGGGAGCAGATCAACTTCTCCTATACCGGTACGGCTACCAACCGCATCTCTAACCGGGCACAGGCCACCAGCATCTCGGGCTTTCGCATAGCCGGGGCGCCTACCGACCTGCAGCCCGAGCCCATCCCCCTCAATGCTGAAAATATTGGTACGCTCTTTCGCCGGGCCAACAATGGGGTGCGGCATGCCATACCGGTGAGTACGTCGCTTAACCTGCTGAAGCATTTTACCCTTACCCCCTCCTTTAACTACCAGGAGGTATGGAACTTCCGGGAACTGCGCTATACCGATTTTGATGCCGAGCGGGGTGGCATAGGGGTAGATACGGTGAGCGGCTTTAGCCGGGCCTCTTCCTGGAACCTCAATGCGGGGCTCAACACCAAGTTCTATGGGATGTTCTATTTCAACAAGCGCAACCCCACGCCCAAGGTGCAGGCCATTCGCCACATGGTGATCCCCACCGTGGGCTTCAGCTATGCACCCGATTTTGGCGATGCCCGCTACGGCACCTACCAGAATGTGGTGGTGGGCCGCGACCCCGCCGGCAATATCATAGAGCGGCAGCTCTCCATTTACCAGGGCTTTGCCTATGATGCCCCCCAGGCCGGGCGGCAGGGGTCTATTACCTTTGGTGTTTCCAATAACTTTGAAATGAAGGTGCGCGAAAAAGGGGATACGGCCACCACCTACAAAAAAGTACCCCTGCTGGAGCGCCTAAACTTCAGCACCAGCTATAACCTGCTGCGCGATAGCCTTAAGCTGGCGCCCATCTCCATCTCAGGCAATACCAGCCTGTTCAATAACCTGATCACCATTAACTTTGGCGGGCAGCTCAACCCCTACCTGTATCGCATAGACTCTACCTTCCGTAACCGGCAGGAGGAGCTGCAAATAGTGCAGTCACAGGTAGATAAGCTGGCCATTGCCAACGGAAGGGGCCTGGGCCGGTTGGAGCAGGTGAATGTAGGCCTGAGCACCAACCTGAGCTCGGCCGGCCTCAAGGGCGATACCCGCAGCCAGAGCCAGGCGGCCAATACGGCCGCCAGCCGCCGGGGCCTGGATGATCCCCTGGGCGAAGGCGAAGCCATGGGCGAAGACCTGGGGCAGGAGGGCCTGGCCTACCGCTACATGGACCCCAGCCAGTATGTAGACTTTACCCTGCCCTGGACCCTGCGCCTGAGCTATACCCTCAGCTACCAGAAACGGGGCTACCAGCCCACCACCATTGTACAGTCGGCCAACTTTAGTGGTGACCTGAAGGTGACTGAGAAATGGAAGGTAGGCTACACCAGCGGCTATGATTTTACCAACCATGAATTTACCGCTACCCGCCTGAGCATTTTCCGGGACCTGCACTGCTGGCAAATGAATGTAAACTGGGTGCCCTTTGGCCGTTTTCAGAGCTTTTCGGTGGATATACGGGTAAAATCGGCCGTGCTGCAGGACCTGAAGCTAAGCCGCCGCCGCAGCTTCTGGGACCAGTAGCCCCAGCCGCTCAACTGCCCCTGGCGGGTGGCTGAGCGGGCTTTGTTTATTTTCAAATTAAATCTTCTAAAAAAGGCAACCTGCACTAAGGGTTTTGAGTTAAATGGAACGTTTGACGCGCCTCCATGAACCTGCCCCAGACGGTTTTGCCACAACGCGCTCCCTTGCCCTGCCGATACGTATGGAAAAGCTAGATCAGGAAACGCTGCTTATCGATCCCCGGATTCAGCAATTATCCCAGCTTACGGTTGACATTCACCAGCAAAGTACCCTCCAGGAAAAGCTTGCCATCATTACCCGGCAGGTGCGGGAGATCATTGGTTGCCATCAGTCCGTTACCAGAATGACGGCCAACGAAGCCGGCGGTCAGGAGATCACCGAGGTATCGCTCTCCGACAAATATGCCCGCTGGCGGGAGTATGCTGCCCCCATAGATGGCTCTGGTATCTACTCACTCATCTGCCGCTTTAACAAACCCATGCGCCTTAGCCAGCAGGAGCTGGAGCAGCACCCGGCCTGGAAAGGCTTTGGCCAGCACCGGGGAGAGCATCCCCCCCTGCGCGGCTGGCTGGCCGCCCCTATCCTGGGGCAGGGGGGCAGCATAGGCCTTATTCAGCTGTCGGATAAGTATGAAGGGGAGTTTACGGCTGAAGATGAGCTGATCCTGGTGCAGCTGGCCCAGATTGCTTCTATCTCCATTGAAAATGCCCGCCTGCTGGAGCGGCTGCAAACCGCCCTGCAGGAAAAAGAAAAAGCCATTAAGCTCACCCGCACCATTACCGACAATGCCACCTCGGCCCTGGTAATGATGGACGCCACCGGCCACTGCACCTACATGAATCCGGCAGCCGAAAAGATGTTTGGCTACAGCTTTGAGGAGATCCGGCAAAAACCCCTGCATTACCAGATCCACCACCACCGGCCCGATGGCTCGCATTATCCCCTGGAAGAATGCCCCATAGACCGGGCCCTGCCCGAAAATTTTGATATACGGGCCCATGAGGATGTGTTTATCCGCAAGGATGGCACCTACTTTCCGGTACTCTGCGCCGCCAGCCCTATTTTTGAAGGGGGTGTACCCGTATCTACCGTGATTGAGGTGCGCGATGTAACCGAAGAAAGGCGCCGGCAGGAAGAAATCCTGGAAAAAATAGAGTGGATCCGCTTTTTGCTGGATGCCATGCCCCAGAAGGTGTGGACCGCCAGTGCCAATGGCAGTGTGGATTACATGAACAAGAACTGGCTAAGCTATACCGGCATTGCTTCCGAAGCGCTGCTGGACTGGGGCTGGCAGCAGATCATTCACCCTGAGGATTGGGAGCTCACCCGCCAGAAGTGGCAGGCAGCCATCGATACGGGCGAGAATTTTCAGATCGAACACCGCTTTTTGCGCCATGATGGCGAGTACCGCTGGCACCTGAGCCGGGGCCTGGCCTATAAGGACAGCACCACCGACACCATTATTCTGTGGGTGGGCACCAATACCGATATCCACGATCATAAAATAGCCCTGGAAACGGTGGCCAAAAGCAATGTGGAGCTTACCCGCACCAACAACGACCTGGATAACTTTGTCTACACCGCCTCGCACGACCTGAAGGCCCCTGTGATGAACATTGAGGGCCTGCTGCATGCGCTGGAGCGGGTCATGAAGCCCAAGGCCGGTGCCGATAAAGAAGTGGGCATGATCCTGGACATGATCCAGCAGTCCATAGGCCGCTTCAAGAACACCATCGGGCACCTTACAGAAATCTCCAAGATCCAGAAAAACCTGGAGGAAGATGTCACAGAGGTTGAGTTTGCTTCCCTGATCAGAGAAGTGCTGCTGAGCATCAGCAAGCAGGTGCGGGATACCCGGGCACTCATCAAGGTAGATACCTCGGGCTGTGAGCAGCTCCGCTTTTCACAAAAAGACCTGCACAGCATTGTGTTTAACCTGATCTCCAATGCCCTGAAGTATCACTCACCGGAACGCAAGCTGGAGATCGAGATCACTACCCGGCAGGAGGGCGCCTATGCCGTACTTTCCGTAAAGGATAATGGCCTTGGCTTTCGGCAGGAGCAGGCAGAAAAAGTATTTAGTATGTTCAAACGCCTGCACAATCATGTGGAAGGAAGTGGCGTAGGCCTTTACATTGTAAAAAGAATTGTGGATAATGCGGGCGGTACGATAAAAGTGGAAAGCGAAGTGGATCGGGGAACCCACTTTCAGCTCTATTTTAAACTGGCTACGCCCTAAATCGCAGAGTAGGAGACTTTAACGCAGATCATGAGCATTATTAATTGTACGCTGCTGGTTGATGATGATTCCATCAACAATTTTATTAATCAGCGCCTGATTGAGGAGATGGAAATTACCCGGGAGCTCTCGCTGGCCGAAAATGGCCTGGAAGCCCTGGCCTACATACGGGAGCATGGGAAGGATGAAGTACGTTGCCCGCGGCTGATCCTCCTGGACATTAACATGCCGGTGATGGATGGGTTTGAGTTCCTGCAGGAGTTTGAGAGCCTGGACTTCCCTAAAAAGGAACAGATCAAAATTGTAATGCTTACCACCTCTACCAGCCAGAAAGATGTAGACAAGCTGGGCGGTTACAAAATTGCCGGCTACATCAACAAACCCCTTACGGAAGAAAAACTGATGGACGTAGTAGAGAAGATCTTCGGCGACGAAAATCAGCCCAGCTAAACCCTTTCCGGAGATGGCCGGTTTTGTTTCCAGAGAAGAACTTTCTGTTTGGTGTGCTGGGGGATAGGTAGGGTAGCATTTTTATAAATGAGGGTAGCACCAGCGGGAAGCCTTCTGCACAGCCGGCCCTATTGTTTATTTACGCGCCTAATGCCTATGAATACCCAACCCTTGCCTCCCTTCTCTTTCTTACTCCTACTCCTGCTGGCATGGGCCTTTGGAGCCTGCCAGCCGGAGCAGCGCTCCGCCAATGGGGGTGCCGCACCCCTGGACCCCACCGTAATGGAAAATGCGCATCCCGAGCCGGAGCTGACCGAGGCCGAGCAGGACTCGCTGCTGCTTACCCGGGCTCAGGCCCTTGCCCAAACCTTTATTATTGTAGATGGGCACATAGACCTGCCCTACCGCCTGCAAAGCAAGCAGGAGGATGTAAGCAAGCGCACGCCCGGAGGGGATTTTGATGCCGAACGGGCCCAACTGGGTGGGCTCAACGCTCCCTTTATGTCCATTTACATACCAGCGTCTCTGGAAGAAAAGGGAGGAGGCAAGGCCCTGGCCGAGCGCCTGATTGGCATGGTAGAGAAGCTGGCGGCCGACCATCCCGACAAATTTGCTCTGGCGCTGTCGCCCTCCGATGTGCGGGAGAATTTTGAGCAGGGCCTTATCTCCCTGCCCATGGGCATGGAAAACGGCACCCCGCTGGAGGGCAAGCTGGATAATGTGGCCTATTTCTACCAAAAGGGTATCCGCTACATTACCCTTGCGCATAGCAAAAGCAACCATATCTGCGACTCCTCCTATGATCCCAAAAAGAAGTGGGGCGGCCTGAGCCCTTTTGGGCGGGAAGTGGTGCAGAAAATGAACGAGGTGGGCATCATGATTGATGTTTCGCACATTTCCGACAGTGCCTTTTATCAGGTCATGCGCCTCAGCAAGGCGCCGGTAATTGCTTCACATTCTTCCTGCCGGCATTTTACACCCGGCTTTGAGCGCAACATGTCCGATGATATGATCCGCGCCCTGGCCCAAAGGGGAGGGGTGATCATGATCAATTTCGGCTCGGCCTTTATCTCTGACCAGTCCCGCAAGCTCTGGGACGAGGCCAAGGCCGCCGCTGAGAAATGGGGACTGGCCCAGGGCCACAAAGCCGGCAGCACGGCCGTAGAAAAATACCGGGAGCAGTATTTTCACAAACGCAACGGCCGCAGCACGGTACAGGAAGTGGCTGCCCACATCGATCATGTGGTTAAACTGGTAGGGGCCGAGTATGTAGGCTTCGGTTCCGACTTTGATGGGGTGGGCGACAGCCTGCCCGAGGGCCTGCGCGATGTGGCCGACTACCCCAACCTGATCTATGAACTGCTAAAAATGGGCTATAGCGAAGGGGATATTCGCCGCATCTGCTCAGAAAATGTGCTGCGCGTCTGGAACGAGGTAGAGCAGTTTGCCGGGAAGGCAGCTGAGATCTCACAGGACTAATCCATCGCTATACCGATAGTATGCCTGGGGCTGTCCATCGATACCAGGGTGGGCGTAAGGTTACTGCTTATTTTGCTTTCTTCCGGGGAGGTTCTTTTTCTATCTTGGGGGCTATTGTTACCCCAGTATGGAACCGAACACCAATTTCTATTCCGCAAAGATGGCGCAGCTCTCCGACCGGGAGCTTCGCAGCATTGCCACCTATGGCATGGGCTATGATGAAAAAGGCCGGCGCGCCGCCGAGTGGGAGTTGGCCAGAAGGGGGCAGGCAGTAGCAGAAGAAGGGGTGGCAGCAGATGTCCCGGACATGGGGCAGGCAAAAGGGTATAGACCCCTTGCCCGCTCCAGCAGGCAGCCGTTGCATGAAGACGTGCTGGAAGCAGAGGAGGAAGTGCCCAGCCTGATCCCGGAAACCAATACCCTGGTGCTGGCCACTTCCGGCAAACGCTTCCTGAATCTGATCATTGATTATGTGGCCGCCATGATCTTTGCCACCATCGTAGAGTTTAGCCTGATATCTGTAAGCGAACAACTGGGCCTGACGAATCCCATGGACCTGCTGCCGGTTTTTAGCCAGCTGATCTGGTTTTTCTGGTCTACGATCTACTATACCTTTTTTGAATATGTGGTGAATGGTAAAACCATCGGCAAGATGCTTACGCGTACGCGGGTGGTAAACGAAGAAGGGGAGAAGCCCCGCTTTACCCAGATCCTGGGCAGGTCCTTTGCCAGGCTTATCCCCTTTGATGCCTTTTCCTTTTTGGGAGATGAAGCCCGTGGCTGGCACGACCGGCTGCCCAAAACCCTGGTGATCGATGATCAGAAATCGGTGCTGCGTGCCGACTATTCCCTTCCTTATGCATGATTGCCGGAAGAAAAGTCACAAATAAAAAACCTGACAGGTCGGCAAGACCTGTCAGGTTTGGTAGGTGTCCATAAAAGTACGCCAGGCCTTATCCCCTCACCCAACCTTCTACTTCTTCCAGCGTTGGGTTTTTCACCTCATTGAGCTTCATCTTCTTGCGGGTGCCGCATACATCGTTGAAAAGCTTGCTGGGGGTGCTGTTTTTTAGCTGCTCAATGGTGAGTACCTTTAGCTCCCGCAGAATGGGGATCAGCTCGGGGCGCACCCCTTTATCCAGATAATCCTGATCGGAGGCAAACTGCACCTTTTTCTCAGGACGCATCTGGGGGAAGAAGAGCACATCCTGTATGGAGTTGCTGTTGGTCATGATCATGCTCAGGCGGTCGATGCCAATGCCCAGGCCGGCGGTAGGGGGCATGCCAAACTCCAGGGCCCGCAGAAAGTCCTCATCCAGCATCATGGCTTCTTCATCGCCACGCAGGCCCAGCTCCAGCTGCTCCTCAAAGCGCTTGCGCTGGTCAATGGGGTCGTTCAGCTCCGAGAAGGCATTGCAGATCTCTTTGCCATTGCAGATGGCCTCAAAGCGCTCTACCAGCCCCTCTTTGTCGCGGTGGCGCTTGGCCAGGGGCGACATCTCTACCGGATAGTCGGTAATGAAGGTAGGCTGAATGAGCTGGGCCTCACACTTCTCGCCAAAGATCTCGTCAATAAGCTTGCCCTTGCCCATGCTTTCATCAACGGGTATGTGCAGTTGCTTGCATACCTGGCGCAGGCCGGCCTCATCCATTTCGGAGATATCGATGCCGGTGAAGTGCTGAATGGCCTCAAACATGGTGTAGCGTTTCCAGGGGCGCTGAAAGTCGATTACATGCTGACCCACCTGTACTTTGGTGTCGCCGTGCAGGTCCAGGGCTATGCGCTCTACCATTTCTTCTACCAGGTCCATCATCCAGGCGTAGTCCTTGTAGGCTACGTACAGCTCCATCTGGGTGAACTCCGGGTTGTGGAAGCGGCTCATGCCCTCGTTGCGGAAGTCTTTGGCAAACTCATATACGGCATCAAAACCGCCTACGATCAGGCGCTTCAGGTAAAGCTCGTTGGCAATACGCAGGTACAGGGTCATGTCCAGCGTATTGTGGTGGGTCTTAAAGGGGCGGGCCGCAGCACCCCCGTAGAGGGGTTGCAGAATGGGGGTTTCCACCTCCAGGTAGCCGCGGTCGTTCAGAAAGTTGCGCATGCTTTGCACCAGCTGGCTGCGCTTGCGGAAGGTTTCGCGCACATGCGGGTTCACGATCATGTCCACATAGCGCATGCGGTAGCGCTGCTCGGGATCGTCAAAGGCATCATGCACCCTTTCTACCCCCTGCTCGTCTACCTCGCGCTTCACAATGGGCAGCGGGCGCAGCGATTTGGACAGCAGCACAAACTCCCGCACATGGATGGAGATTTCGCCCGTCTGGGTAGTGAACACATGGCCCTTGATGCCGATGATATCGCCAATGTCCAGCAGTTTTTTGAAAACCGTGTTGTAAAGGGTTTTATCTTCGCCGGGGCAGATATCATCGCGCCGTACATAAAACTGCACGCGGCCGGTGGCATCCTGCAGCTCGCCAAAAGAGGCCGAGCCCATGATGCGGGTGCTCATGATGCGGCCGGCTATGGCTATATCCTTATAATCGGTCTTGCGCTTTTCGTAATTTTCGTGGATATCCTGCGCGGTCACATTTACCTCAAAACCCTCGGCCGGAAAAGGCTCCAGGCCTAATTTGCGCAGCTCTTCCATTTCATGGCGCCGGCGGATTTCCTGTTCGCTCAACTGATGCATTGCGTAAGCTTCTGTATTAAATAGATTTAGCGGGGCAAAGGTAGCAAAAAAGGGGCAGAAAAAGGAGGGGATGGCAAAGGGCCTTTCTTAAAGCAGGCGGATTCCCCGGCGTTTCATCTCTTTCTCAATAAGGGTAAACTCCCGGCTGCTCTGGCCGGCTACGGAAGTATTCTCCTGCGCCCTTCTGAAGAGGTAAGGCATTACTTTTTCTACTGGTCCGTAGGGTACGTATTTGACCACATTGTAGCCGGCGGCAGCCAGGGTAAAGGAAAGATTGTCGCTCATGCCATAGAGCTGGGCAAAGTAAAAATTAGGATCCGTGGGCTGTACACTATGTTTTTGCATGAGCACCGTTAGCAGCTGGTTGCTGTATTCATTGTGCGAGCCGGAGCACAGGCCAATGCGCTGTTTGTTGTCCAGGCAAAACTTCAGGGCCTTGTTATAGAGATCATCCGTAGCCTGTTTGCCGGGGTTAATGGGGTCAGGGTACCCAAGCTCCTGTGCCCGCTCCCGCTCCTTCTCCATATAGGCGCCCCGTACAAGCTTGGCGCCCAGCCAGATGTTGTGCATGGTGGCCATGTGCATGGCATCCTGCAGCAGCCGCAGGCCATCGGCCCGGTACAGCTGGTAGGTGTTGTATACCACAGGGGCCTGCTGATTGTATTTGCGCATCATGTCATAGGCCAGCTCATCGATGGTGTCCTGTATCCAGGTTTCTTCCCCGTCAATGAATACACGCACGCCCGCTTCGGCGGTGGCTTTGCAAATTTGATCCACCCGGCTGCGTACCCGCTCAAAGGCGGCAGTTTCCTGGGCAGAAAGTTTTTCTTTGCGCTGCACTTTTTCCAGCAACTCAAAGGCCCCGATTCCCGTAACTTTAAACACACAGAAGGGAATATGGGGTGAGTTTTTGGCCTTGGCTACCGTACGCAGAATTTCTGCCGTGGTGGCATCAAATCCCTGCTCGGTCTTTTCGCCTTCTACCGAATAATCCAGAATGGTCTTAATGCCAAAATGCGCCAGTTCCTGCACGGTGGCTTCACTTTCTTCTATGGTTTCGCCTCCGCAGAACTGCTCAAAAACAGTATGCTTCACCAGCTTGTTAATGGGTAACCGGAGCTTGAAAGCCGCTTTGAGAACGGCTGTACCTGTTTTGGTGAGCAGGTTGTTGTTCATGGAGGCAAACACCAGCCATTTTTTGCGGAGGGCTTTGTCCGACTGGGCAGCAAAAGCGGTGGCTGTATCATCAAAGGCAAGTTGCCGGGGGTGGGGGTTCGTCGGGACTACCGGATCCATAAAGGCATTTTATTACTGGTGCGAATATACAGCCATGCAGGCCTACCATCCAAAAATGCTAAATGTTTGAAAAGCAAGATGCTATGAAGTTAAACTACTATTTTGTTGTATTAATTTAAGATTGTGAGCGGTCACAACGGCCTTGTAGGCAGTGCGTTTCTATAGAGCCTTGCTTTGTGATGCTAATCAACTGTTTCTGATCTCTCTACCTGAAAATTTTTTTGCAACCACTTTTTATTTCTTCTCTATCCCTATGAAAAAACTTTTCTACCCTCTCTGGAGCCTGCTCCTCATGGGGGCACTCCTATCCACCAGCAGTTGTAAAGATGATGATGGCGACCCCCCGCTGGGCGCTGCGCCTACTCTGGCTGTAAGCGGTGCTTCTAACCCTACTGCTACTACAGCAGCGGTTGGAGAGCCGGTAAGCTTTACGGTGGCCGTTACAGCGCCGGAAGGCTTTAGCACGCTGCGGGTTACCAAAAAACTTGGCACTTCCGGCACCTCCGAAATTGTGGATGAACACAGCCATTCCGGTGCTGCAACCACCAGTTTTAGCTACCCCTTTAGCTATACGGCTACCGAAGCCGATGCCGGCCAGCAGGTGGTCTTTGACTTTGTAGCAACCGACAAGGCCAGCCAGACCGGTACTTATCAGTATATCATTACCGTTTCTGAACCTGACGATACCGATCCGGACCCGGATCCGGACCCAGATCCAGACCCGGACCCGCAGCTGGTGGTATATGAAGAAGTAGTGATGATAGCCCCTATGTACTATGCCAGCACGGCAAGCTGGGGCGGCAAGGCCTGGTTCAGTACGTCTGATGGCAATACATACGAAAATAGTGAGATCGATGCTGAGCAGGAGGGGAGCATTGCCTCCAACCGGATAGACCTGGGCTATTTCTGGAGCGATGCCCGGGGTACTGGTACGCTGGCTTCTCCGCACAGCTACCCCAAGGAAGATTTTGGTCAGATGGCCTGGACGGGTCGTAATACAAGCCTGCTTACCCTCACTACAGCAGAATTTGAAACCGTAAGCACTGCTGAGGAGCTGCAGCAGGCCTTTGAAACAGCTCCTGAAAATGAGAATGTAATCCTGGGCCAGAGCCGGGTGATCAATCTGGCCCCGGGACAGGTCATTGCCTTTAAGACCGATAGCAACCACCCCGATGGCAGCCGCTATGGCCTGCTGCTGATCCAGGAGATCAACGGTACCCGGGGCGGTCCTAATGATAATATGAAAATAAAAGTAAAATTACAGCCTCTAGACGAGTAGGTCTGGCCGGGTAGGTCTGGCCGGGTAGGCCCGGCCGGGTAGGCCTGGCCGAGTAGGGGAACAACCAGCAGAGGGCTTTCCGCTAAAGGAGAGCCCTCTTTTTTTAGCCTGGCTATATTGCCTGGTGTAGCAACCCTGGCAATACCCCCTCATACCAGCAGGTGACGTACGCTTATTTTTCAGAAAGACTCTTATAACCGTAACTGCAGCATTGCCCTATCCGTTAAATGCTGGTGCAGGTGTTCTTTTGTATTTCTATAGAATCACCGTTACGCAAACCTCTTATCCTATTTTTTGACCAATACTTCTCTTATGAACAGGTTATTCCATTCCCCTTGGAGTCTTTTACTGGTTTTCGGCCTGCTGATTGCCAGCAGCTGTAAAAAAGATGACCCAAACCCAGCGCCTTCTGTTGAAATTTCAAATCCAAACAGACCCAGCGGCACTACCTTTAATCCGGGCGACCCCATTACGTTTACCATAACCGTATCGGCTCCGGGCGGGCTTAAGCGCCTGTCGTTCAATAAGCAAGCCGGCAGCGGCGAGCCTGAGGCGGTGCTTGAGCCCGTAAACGGGGATGGTGCCGGCACCTTTACGCACAACTTCACCTATACGGCCATGGTAGCCGATGGCGGCAAGCAGGTGGTGCTGAACATTGTGGCCGAAGACAATGCCGGGCAGCAGGGTACCGCGCAGTATGCCTATACCGTAACCGAATACCCCATTGTAGAATACAAGAATATTCAACTGGTATCGGCCCAGCACGATTCTACCTCCAAAACCTGGTTTAGCACCCTGCGGGGCGAGCGCTTTAGCAGCAAGGAGATCAAGGAGCAGATTGCGGCCGGCAATGATATCTCCAGCGGAATTGACATCAGCTATTTCTATGGAGATAATATGAACGCTACGATCTCTTCGCCCAGCTTTTACCCCAAGGCCGACTCGGGCTTTAAGGGATGGGGCAATATCAATGCCACCCACCTGCGTAACTCCAGCATGACCCCTGCCCAGTTTGCCCAAATCAGCTCCTTTGCCGATCTGGAGGCAGCTTTTCAGGCAGGCATTACCAATCGGGACCATCAGGATGCCAACGCTACCTACCACCAGGATCGCATCATGCGCCTGACCAAAGATAAGGTAGTAGTGTTCAGAACAGACCCGAACTACAATGGCGGCAGCCGCTACGGAGCCTTGCTGGTTACCGAGATCAAGGGAACCCGCGGTGCGCAGGATTACCTGCAGTTTGATATGAAGGTGATGCCCATTCCGGCTGAATAAGCCTGGTCTGCATTCAAAACAAAAACAGAAAGCTCCCGCCGGCAGTGATGCCCGGGAGCTTTTTTATGTCTGATTAGGGGATTAAACACCCCTGCCACTTAAAGCTTGAAAGCAAAAAAAATGCCCTGGCTTCGGCTCAGCGAGGGGATGTAGGCATTGAATTACCGGGTAGCTGCACAACCTTTTGCATAAACTCCTCCAAGATTTCCAGACAGCGCTCTTCCTGCTCAAACATGCCCATATGGCCGGTTTCCTCCAGAATGTAGGCCTGATAATCGGCCAGCTGCAGGAGTTGCTGCTTGCTGTCCTCCAGAGGTACGGCGCTGTCATGCTCGCCAATAACATACAGAATGGGCCCGCTAAAGGCTTCCAGTACCCGCAGGCGATTGGGCCGCTGCTGCATGGCCCGGGTGTAGCCAATCAGGGTATATTCAGGGGTGGTGGCGGCATCGGCCACTACCTGTTGAATACGGCCTTGCAGATAAGGGCGGTTGGTAGGATGAAACAGCTGGGGAACAAAGCTGGTGGCAAAGGTTTCTACCCCATGCTTTTCTACAAAATCGATCACATGGGTGCGGGAACGCTTTTTTTCGGCACTGTCGGCATAAGCAGTAGAGTTGAAGAGCCCGATGCCGGCCACCAGGGAAGGATGCCGCTCCAGCATGGCCAGGGCTACATACCCTCCCAGCGAGTGGCCCACAAGTACAGCCTTGCCAATGCCCAGCTGCTCCAGCCAGCCAGCCAGGCGATCGGCCACATCGCTCAGGCTAAAACCTGCCGGCAGCGAGCTGCTCTTGCCAAAGCCGGGCAGATCAGGACAAAGTACCCTGTATTTTTTGCCTAAAGGAGAAAGATAATGCGCCCAGACCTGATGGGTCTCGCAGAACCCATGCAGCAGCACCAGGGGAATACCATCGTGTGAGGGGCGGGGCGGAACCTCCATTCCGGGAACGGAGGTTCCCGGAACGGAGGTATCTGTCAAAGGCGCTGCCGCCTCCGGAGCCATCTCTACATAGTACGGATCGGTCATGTGCCGCTTGCTAGACGATGCTGGTAGTCTTGGTGTTTGCCACAGCGGCCAGCTCTCGTACGGCGCTGGCAATGCCCTCGGGATCAAAGCCACACTCCCGGTGTAGCTCCAGCTGCTCGCCATGCTCCACAATACGGTCGGGGATGCCCAGTCGTTTTACGGTGGCGCTGTAGCCCTGGTCGGCCATCCATTCCAGCACGGCACTGCCAAAACCACCCATCAGGCAGCCATCTTCTACGGTTACTACCTTGTTGAATTTTTTGAATATTTTGTGCAACAGTGCGCTATCCAGCGGTTTGGCAAAACGCATGTCGTAATGGGCCGGTTGCAGGCCCTCGGCCGCCAGCAGCTGGCTGGCTTCTGCTACATAATTTCCAATGGGACCAAGGGTAAGAATGGCCACTTCTTCGCCTTCCTGTACCAGGCGGCCGATGCCATCCTCGATCTTTTCCATCGGAGTTTTCCAGTTGGGCATAACGCCCTGGCCCCGGGGGTAGCGAATGCTGTAGGCACCCTCACGGGGCAGCTGGGCACTGTACATCATGTTGCGCAGCTCGGCCTCATCCATGGGCGAGGCCACCACAATGTTGGGGATGCTGCGCATGTAGGCAATGTCATAGGCGCCGTGGTGTGTGGGCCCGTCGGCGCCGGCAAAACCGGCCCTGTCCAGGCAAAAGACCACGTGCAGGTTCTGGATGCAGACATCATGCACTACCTGATCATAGGCCCGCTGCATAAAGGTGCTATAGATGTTGCAGAAGGGCACCAGGCCCTGAGTGGCCAGGCCGGCCGAAAAGGTAACGGCATGCTGCTCGGCTATGCCTACATCAAAGGCCCGCTCGGGCATGGCCTTCATCATAATATTAAGGCTGGAGCCCGAGGGCATGGCCGGGGTAATGCCCATGATCTTGGGGTTCTGCTCGGCCAGCTCTACCAGCGTATGCCCAAACACATCCTGGAACTTGGGCGGCTGGGGTTTGTCGTATACGGTTTTATGAATTTCGCCGGTGATCTTGTCAAAAACACCGGGGGCATGCCATTTGGTCTGGTCCTGCTCGGCCAGGGCAAAGCCTTTGCCCTTGGTGGTGATGCAGTGCAGGATCTTAGGCCCCGGTATGTTGCGCATATCCTTGAAAATGTGCACCAGATGGTCCACATCGTGCCCGTCTACCGGCCCAAAGTAGCGCAGGTTCAGGCTCTCAAACATGTTGCTGTGCTGCAGCAGAAAGGATTTAATGCTGTTTTCTACCTTGCTGACCACTTCCTGGGCTGAGGTGCCAAACTTGCTGAACTTGCCCAGCAGTTTCCATACTTCTTCCTTGGCCTTATTATAGGTATGGCTGGTAGTAATGTCGGTCAGGTAATCTTTCAGCGCCCCTACGTTGGGGTCTATGCTCATGCAGTTGTCGTTGAGCACAATCAGCAGGTTGGAGTTGCTTACGCCGGCGTGGTTCATAGCCTCAAAGGCCATGCCGCCCGTCATGGCGCCATCCCCAATGACGGCAATGTGCTGGCGGTCGGCCTCTCCTTTATACTGGGAAGCCATGGCCATGCCCAGCGCTGCCGAAATGGAGGTAGAGCTGTGGCCCACGCCAAAGGTATCATAGGGGCTTTCCTTGCGTTTGGGAAAACCGGACAGCCCGCCGTACTTGCGGTTGGTATGAAAGCTGTCGCGGCGGCCGGTCAGGATCTTGTGTCCGTAGGCCTGGTGGCCAACGTCCCAGACCAGCTGGTCGTAAGGGGTATTGAAGGCATAATGCAGGGCTACGGTAAGTTCTATCACCCCCAGGCTGGCCCCAAAGTGCCCGCCGTATACCGATACATTATCGATCACAAATTGCCGTAATTCCGAAGAAAGTTGTACCAGTTGCTTCTGGTCCAGTTTACGCAGATCGGCAGGGCTTTCTATGGCAGCCAGCAATTCTCCCGGTTTTATCAGCATCTCCCTTTTTTGTAAAATAGTAGAACGAACAAATTTAACAAAAGTTTATGAAAATGGAACGGGCGCACGGGCGCTCGCAGGCTGTACTTTTGTTTTTCAGGGCCTGCCGCCCTGCTATTCCTGGCAATAAAGATGCCGAATCTTACAGAAAAATAGCCTATTTCTGCCTACTTTTAACGTTCAGAAAAGCCAGTGTGTGAGTTTCGAGATAAAATTACCCCTGTTTGAAGGTCCGTTTGATTTGCTGCTCTTCTTTATAGAACGAGACGAGCTGGACATACACGATATCCCCATCTCCCGGATCACCCATGATTTTCTGGAGTACACCTACCAGCTGGAGGCCCTGAACATTGAGCTGGCCAGCGAGTTTATGCTGGTAGCCGCCACCCTGATGCGCATCAAGGCCAAAATGCTGCTGCCCCGCCCACAGTTAAATGAAGAAGGGCAGGAGATAGACCCCCGCGAAGAACTGGTACGCCACCTGCTGGAGTACAAAAAGTATAAATCGGTGGTGCAGGAGCTGGCCCGGATGGAAGAGCAGCAGCAGCTCCGGGAAAAGCGGGGAAATGTACTTGCCGAATATCAGCAGCTGGCCAGCCTGCAGGAGGCCGACACCGAATTGCAGCAGCTGGACCTCTACAAACTCATGCAGGTATTTCAGCGGGTCATGAAGCGCTATGAGATCAGCAGCCAGCAGCCGGTGCACCAGATTGTGCCCTATCCCTACACCATAAGCGGGCAGAAAAGCTATATGCTGCAGTTGCTGGAAGCGAGCGAGCGTGTTTCTTTTGCTGATATTATTGCGGCCAAGCCGGAAAAGATCGGGGTAATCTTTAATTTTCTGGCCATTCTGGAATTGCTGCAGCTTAACGAAATCAACATGCATATTGGTGAAGGCTTTAACAATTTCTGGATTTTTAAACCGGCTGTTCCGGTAAGCGTTTCCATGTAATCAATGAACGTCGATACCCAGAAAGTTTTAAAAACCCTCAACCCCCGCAAGGTGTGGATACCCGTGCTGCTCGGCATTGGCATTGTGGTGGCCATGATGCTGTTTGATGATAATCTTACGGCCGACAAGCTGCTGCTGATCTCCCATGCCGGCGGCGGCTCCCTCTTGCTGGCGCTGCTCATTATTCTGTGCCGGGATATAGGCTATATCTACCGCATTCGCATTGTTACCGGCAAGCAGCTCAGTTGGATGAGCAGTGTATATGTGATCCTGCTCTGGGAATTTGCCTCGGCCGTAACCCCCTCGGTGGTAGGGGGCACAGCGGTAGCTATTTTTATTCTATGGAAGGAAGGCATCAAGCTGGGGCAGGCCCTGGCCTATGCCATGCTTACCGCCATTCTGGACAATATGTTCTTTGTAGTGGCGGCGCCCATTGCTATACTGTTATCGGGCGGGCAGGCGTTTCCGCGGCTGGAGGCCGCCAACCTGCAGTTTGGCGGCAGCCTGGAAGTGCTCTTTTACATCAGCTACGGCCTTATTACCCTCTATACGCTGGTGATGTCGCTGGCCCTGTTCAGCAAGCCGCGGGCCTTTAAATGGCTGCTCATCAAAGCCACGTCCATTGGTTTTTTGCGGCGCTGGCGGCATGGGGCTGTTAACCGTGGCAATGAGATCATCATGGCCTCCCGGCAGTTCAGGGGCAGGGGCTGGGAGTTCTGGGCTAAAATAGCACTGGCCACCCTTTTTGTCTGGATTGCCCGCTACTTTACACTCAATGCAGTGATCAGCGCCTTTGCCGATCTTACGCTCAGCGAGCACCTGCTGGTGTTTGGCCGCCAGATCGTTATGTGGATCACCATGCTCATTTCGCCTACGCCGGGCAGCAGTGGCTTTGCCGAGGGGCTCTTTCCCCAGTTCTTTGGCGCCTTTTTGCTGGACTATACCCTGGTAGCCAACATTCTCTGGCGTATGGTCACCTATTACCCCTACCTGATCCTGGGCGCTCTGGTGCTGCCCCGCTGGCTGCAGCGGGTGTTTCTGCAGAAAAACCCATAGAGGAATAAGCACAAAAAAGGCCCGCTGCTGCAGCGGGCCTTTTTTTGTGCACTACTATATAGTATGCTTAGGCGTACATCTCCAGACCGCTGAAAAAGAAGCTGCCTTCCAGCTGCGCATTCTCGTCGGAGTCGGAGCCATGTACTGCATTGGCCTCAATCGATTTTGCAAATTTCTTGCGGATGGTTCCCTCTTCGGCCTGAGCCGGGTTGGTAGCGCCAATCAATTTGCGGAAGTCGGCTACCGCATTTTCTTTTTCCAATACTGCAGCCATGATGCGGCCGCTGCTCATGTAACGCTTCAGGTCGTTGTAAAAGGGGCGCTCCTTGTGCACTTCGTAGAACTGACCGGCACGCTCCTCGCTCAGGGAAGTAAGCTTCAGGGCTACGATGCGGAAGCCCGCTTCTTCGATCATCTTTAAAATAGCACCGCTGTTGCCATCGGCTACAGCATCGGGCTTAATCATGGTGAATGTTCTGTTTCCTGCCATTGTATTTAGGGTTAAGTGATTGCAAGGTGAAACCGGCCGCAAAAATAGCAGATTCTGCCAAATAGTTAGGCCTGCCCGACTATTTCCGGCAGGGGGTGCAGCAGTTTTAGTACTGGCTGGCCTGTGGTGAAATGCCAGAGGCTTACGGCCTGCAGGCGCTGCCCTACTAGGTATAACAGGCTGGCACCCGGCATAAAAAGGCGCCAGGTCCCTATTTTGTTTTCAGCCAAAATAGTTGCAGTTTTGCACCTTATCTGATTGAGAGAGAAGGCTGACATACATGCAGCAAGTTATCCATGCATTTAAGGAGGCCATCAGCCAGCCGAGGCGCGTAGTGATCACCACTCACCACAAGCCCGATGCCGATGCGCTGGGGTCTTCATTAGGACTGGCCGCATACCTGAAGAAAAAAGGGCATGAGGTGTCGGTAATTTCCCCCACCGATTATCCGGCATTTCTGGCCTGGATGAAGGGAAATGACGAGGTGATCATCTTCAGCGAAGACAAGACCGGCCGTGCCGCACAGCTGGTGGCCGATGCCGAGCTTATTTTCTGCCTCGATTTCTCGGTACTATCCCGCATCAACGAACTGGGTGAGCTGGTACGGCAGTCGGCTGCCGAAAAGGTGCTCATTGACCACCACCTGGAGCCCGAAGACTTTGCCACCTATTCTTTCTGGACCATAGAGGCCTCCTCTACGGCCGAGCTGGTTTTTCAGCTGATCGTAGACCTGGGTGATCTGCACCTGATCGATGCTGAACTTGCCAATGCGCTTTATGCCGGCATCATGACGGACACCGGTTCCTTTAAGCACCCCAGCACCACGGCCCGCACCCATGAGGTGGTGGCCCAGCTGATTCGCCAGGGCGCCAATGTGCACAAGGTCAGCAAACTCATCTACGACAATAGTACCCTGGAGCGGCTGCGTTTTCTGGGTTTTGCCCTAAGCGAAAAGCTGCAGGTGCTGCCCGAGTACAATACCGCTTATATTGCCATTACGGCTGAGGAGCTGGCCCGCTACAATTCCCAGACCGGCGATACCGAAGGCCTGGTAAACTATGCCCTTTCCATACAGGGGGTGGTAATGGCGGCCCTGATCGTAGACCGTACCGAAGCCATTAAGATCTCCTTCCGCTCCATCGGTGATTTTTCGGTGAACCAGTTTGCCCGCACTCATTTTCAGGGGGGTGGGCACAAAAATGCGGCCGGGGGCGTTTCCTATCAGTCACTGGATGAAACTGTACAAAAGTTTGTTGCTCTTCTGCCACAGTACAAAGAGCAGCTGCAAGCAAAAATATTAATTTACGAATAGCAATGCACAAAATTTCGTTTCTGGCTGGCCTTCTGCTGGTAGTTGTAGGCCTTTCTTCCTGTAGTAAAAAAGACCGCGAAGTAGGGGATATGAAAACCCGCGAAAGTGGCCTCCAATACCAGTTCTTTCGCCTTGGCGAAGAGCAGCAGCCCGACAGCAGCCAGCTGCTGGTGATGCACATGACGGCCACCACGGCCACCGACTCTGTGCTGTTTGATACCCGCACCCAGGGCTTTCCCATGGCCCTGCCGGCCAACGACCCCAACATGAAAGGCATGATGGCCGAAGGCATCAAGCTGCTGCACAAAGGGGATAGCGCCCAGTTTGTAATTCCTGCCAAGGATTTTTACCTGCAGACCGCCAGCGTGCCCGTGCCTCAGGGCATTGATGAGAACGGCAACCTGAAATTCAACATCGGTGTGGTAGAAGTAACCGACGAGAACGGCTACCGCGAAATGCAGATGGAGTTTTC
>NZ_AODQ01000066.1 GCF_000348925.1 Cesiribacter andamanensis AMV16
GGCTATGGCGGAAGCAGCATGGGCAGCTCTGACCGTAACTTTGGCGGTGGCATGAGCGGCAACTATGGTGGCGGCTACAGCCGTGGCACCGATAGCGACCGCAACTTTGGCAGCTCCTCCAGCTATGGCTCCGGTAACTACGGTTCCGGCAATTACGGCTCCTCCGGCAGCAGCTATGGCTCTTCGGGCTATGGCAACTTTGGCGGCTCCAGCCAGGACCGTAACCGGGACTGGGACCGCAACAGAGACCGGGACCACGACCGCGATCATGACCGTAACTTCCTGGAAAGAGCCACCGATCAGGTAAAATCCTGGTTTGGGGCAAATGAGGATGACGATCGGGATCGGGATCGGGACCGTAACCGCTATAACCGTGATCGTTACTAAGCAGTAACTTAAGTGGGTATACAGGCGCCGGCAAACAGGCCGGCCTGGCAGTGTCCGCAAGGCTTGTACCACAGCGTCTGTGTACCCTTTTTTTAACCTAAATTTTTTACCTAAACCCTTTACTTTTATGAGATACGAAGGAGATTATTCAAACAGAAACTACGATAACAGGTATGATCGTAACCGGGACTGGGACCGCGACAACGACCGCGACAGAGGCTTCTTTAACAAAGCCGGCGACGAAGTGCGCTCCTGGTTTGGTGATGATGAGGCTCAGCGCCGCCGGGAGCGGGACGACCGCTACGACCGCGACTCCAACAGAGACCGCAGCTGGGGCAGCAACTACGGCAGCGCCAACCGGGACTGGGATTCTGAGCGCAACTATGGACGTAATGCCGACCGCAACTATGGATCTTCCTATGGCAGCTCCAGCAGAAGCTGGGACCGCGATCGTGATCTAGACCGTAACCGCAGCAGCTTTGGCCGCAGTGGTATGGGCAGCTATGGCGGTAGCAATACCAGCGATTACCGTACCTACGGCAGCGAGTATGGCGGCTATAGCGACAGCACCAACTACAGCGGTGGTGGCGCAGCTATGACCGGGACCGGGATCGGGACCGCAACTGGGGTACTTCCGGCTACAGCACCTATGGCCGTAACCGGGACTGGGACCGTGACAACGACCGCGACAGAGGTTTCTTTAACAAAGCCGGCGACGAAGTGCGCTCCTGGTTTGGTGATGATGAAGCCGAGCGCCGCCGGGAGCGGGACGAACGCTACGATAACGACAGCAACCGTAATCGGGGCTGGGGTTCCGACAGCTACAACCGGGACCGCAGCAATTCCCGCTGGGATACCTACCGCTCTGACCGGGACCGCAACTATGGCCAGGGTGCCTATAACCGCGGCTATACCAATGACCGTGATTTCTTTTAAGCACAACTAGCATAGAGAAAAGACCGGCCCTGTAGGGTCGGTTTTTTTTGAGCCCTTTCTTTCTGCGGCAAGGGCCTGGGGCCTGAATATCCATTTTTGGCCAGTGCCGTATACATACCTATATACCCAACTAAATGAACTATGGCAGATAATAATAAACCCAAAGAAGATCCCCAGAACCATCAGCCCGACAATGCCGGGCTGCAAAATAAACTCACCGAAAAGCAGAGCCCGGCCGATTTTGACAAAGCCGGCCTAAGCGACGAGCAACGGGCCAATGTAAGCACCCAGGGCGGGGTAGACCGCCAGAGTGTAGGCGAGATCGGTACCAGCAAGCACCGGGAAAAGAACCGGATCCTGAACGAACAGGTGAAGGACAAAAAGGACTAAACAAAAAGACCGGCCCCAGGGCCGGTCTTTTTAGGTATTGAAAGCGGTGGTTTGCCGCAAACTGTTAACGGGCTACCATGAGCTTGCTGCTAAAGACAGCGCCGCTGGCGGTGGTCATCTTCACCAGGTACATGCCGGCCTTTAGCTGGCTTACATTCAGCTGCACGGAGCGCTGGCTACCAAACGCATCGGTTCCGGCATAGAGGCGCGCCACTTCCTGGCCAGCCAGCGAATATACCTTCACGGATGTATGTCCCTCTTCCAGCACCACAAAATCAATCTGTGCGGTAGTGCGCGCCAGCGATGGACGTACCTGCAGCTCGCTGCTGATGCTGATAAAGGAAGCACCAGCAGTGCTGATGGCCGTGCTACGACTGTTGGCTACGGTTTTGTCGGTAGTGCAGGCTTCTGCTGCAAAGCACTCACCCAGGCTTGCACCACGGTTCAGGTAGAACTCAACCAGCTGCTCGGGCAGGCATAGCTGAACAAATCTGGCTTTGGCCGGATTGGGCTGCCAGCAGAGCTGGATCTTATCCGTCTGGCAAGCGGTAGCAACGGCACACACCTCATAGCTTTCGGTAGCAGTATTGCCCCAGCTGTCTGCAACTGTTAATGTATAAGTGGTAGACGCTTCCGGACACACCTCCAGCTGGCTCTCCGCACCACCGGTACTCCAGCTGTAGGTATAGTCACCTTTGCCGCCACTGGCCTGCCCGCTTAGGGTAGTACAAGCTTCTGGCGCATAGCCGGCATACACCAGCTGGTCGCCAGTAATGGATACCGATAGCGGCGTATAAAACTCAAAGCGGGTAAGTACCGGCAGGTGATCGGAGGTAGTGTTGCCGTAATTCCAGATATAGCTGAATGGGATAATCAGGCTCTCAGAACCGGGCAGATAATTGTCGTACAGCTCGTTGCTGATGGCAATGTGGTCGATCACATTATCCTGTGTAATGAACGAGCGCAGGCCGGCCTCACTCAGGCTGGAGGTTACTACATTAAAGTCAGGAGCATCTACAAACAGGCTATAGGTAGAGGGACCGCCGCCAATGGACACATCCACATCATCGTTGTAGTCGCCCAGCAGAATGATATTGTCATTGGGGTAGTACCGGTCCAGGGTATCCTTTAGCGCCTGCACATCATAGCGGCGGCGGGTTAGGTCGGCTGAGGCAGAACCGGATTTAGCATGGATGTTGATCAGGCGAATGTGCTCGGTAATGCCTCCTATTGTAGCATCAACAGTCAGCATGTAGGGCAATCTGCCGCTGGACCAGAAGGAAGAAGGGCCGCTGCCAGGATAATTGTCCAGGGCTGTGCTTTCGCCGCTGCGGGCCTGATCATACATTTCCTCAAACAGTACCCGGGCACTCTGTACCGTTACTACTGCAGGATTGTAGATAAAACACACTTTTTGCTCCGGGAAGGTAGGATCAGGATCATTAAAGGAATAAGAGAAGCGATCGGAACAGATCAGGGCATAGCCCAGTTCATCTACCAGCTGTTGGAGCAGGGCCTCATCAGAGATCTCCTGTACGGCAATGATATCCGCATTGCTTGCCTGAATTAGCTTCTTTGCATTCTCCTTCTGAAGCTGCACATCCTGAGGGCCAAAAGTAGGGAGTGTTGAGCCAAAGAACTCCATGTTCCAGCTCATTACTTCCAGCGTAGTACTTACTGGTATATCGCTGCCTTCAGCTACGTATGGAGCGGTTCCGGGCAGGTCCTCGATGAAACGGGGAAGAATCTGAAGGGTTCCTCTGAAGCTGCCCACTACACCGGTTAGTGTTATGGCCTCCTGAGGTTTTAAACGACCTACAAGGCTTTCCACATCGCCATCAATGCGGATATCAATAGTACCAGTGCCATCGGATACCCGGTAGTTGCTTTCCGGAAAGAGCAGTCCCCGGGTATCGGCAAAGGTCACATTCTCAATCCTAACAAGCTGGCCTTCCAGATTTCTCAGACCGGCGATGGTGGTGAGAACAGGCTCTACGGTAGTGGTAGCTTCCAGCTTCTCTAGTTCGGTCACCTCTACCAGCTGTATCTGCTGGTTAAAGGCGCCAATGGAAGCCGTTACTTTCAGGCGATCGCCTATGGCAAAGTTTCCTTCCCCATGCACCTGGCTATCAAAGAGGGCGATACCCCCTGTGGCATCCTGGATAAAAGCAGGACCGCCAAGCTCACTACTTACTGTTAAGGTACCAGTAACAATCACCGGAGTACCCTGGGGTAACGTACGGGCTTGGGCAATGCTCACTTCCTGAGGTTCTACCGGCTCTTCGGGATCCGGCTCAGTGGTACCGCTGCCAAAGCTCTGGCCCGTATTGAGGCTGCCAAAGGTATTGGCAACTGGTCCTGTCCAGGTAAAATCTCCGTAGGCAGAACCACTACCGGTAAGCTGAAGGCTATGGCCAACGGGCGTGCCGGAGCCTTCTTTCAGGCCAATATCAGTGCTGGTCATACCATTGGCGGGGCCACCTACTGCAGTAAATGTGCCACCGTAGCTTAGGAACTGAATTACCGTATTTGATGGATCTACAAGAGCAATTCCGTCAGGATCTCCGTTTTGGATTCCATTTACTGGATAGGTAAAGCTTACAAAACCAAAGCCGGTACCATTTTGGTTAGTAACCTCTCCTGTTAGCAGTCTGGTGTTGTAAGCTGCTCCGTTTCCACCATTGTACAGCACAAGACTCCAGCCTTCCAGATTGGTGCCGGCGCTAGCGGCAAGCTCAATAGCTTCACCAGCATCAGTACCGGTATTGTCATAATGGATTTCATTGATGAAGACGATTGGAGTAGGAGAAAGAAGGGTCTGGCCGGCATTTACCCTGCTGTAGGTAGCAGCAACATTGGCTGTCCAGGTAAAGTCTGCATAGCTAACACCCGTACCGGTAAGTTGCAATGAGTTGCCAACAGGATCGGAGCCGGACTGAGAGACGCTAATATCGGTGCTGCTCATGCCAGCAGCTGGCCCGTTAGTAGCCACAAAGGTGCCTTCATAGCTTAGGAACTGTACCACCTGATCCTCTGCGTTCACAAGGGCAATACCATCGGGTGCGCCATTCTGAATGCCATTGGAAGGATACTCCACTAGCATGAACCCCCAGCCATTGGACGTGTTGGCGATGCTGCCACTAAGGGTTTGTGTGTTGTAACTACCCCCGCCGTTACCGTTGTAGAGGATGAGTTGCCAGCCAGTCAGATCAGTACCTGCTACTGCAGCAATTTCGATAGCTTCATCTATATCAGTGCCGGCATTATCATAATGGATTTCATTGATGAATACAGTGGTTGCGCCGATAGGAGTTGGCTGCTCGGGTTCTTCTGGTTCTTCCGGCTCAGGCTCCGGGTCGGGAGTGCCACCGCCAGTTCCAAAAGTTTGGTTGTTATTGGCGGCGCCAAAGGTATTGGCAGCTTCAGTAGCCCAGGTAAAATCAGCATATGTGGTGCCCGTGCCGGTGAGTTGAAGCGAATGGCCAATAGGACCATTTCCATTTTGATATACGCCGATATCAGTACTGGTCATGCCATCGGCAGCGCCACCTATGGCTGTCATTGTGCCTTCGTAGCTCAGAAACTGTACTACTGCTCCCGAAGCATCTACCAGGGCAATGCCGTCAGGGGCGCCATTCTGAATTCCATCAAAAGAATTTATGACTACGAAGCCAAATCCAGTACCTGGATCCGGTATTGAGCCAGTTAAGTTTTTGGTGTCATAAGCAGTGCCACCATTTCCGTTGTACAACACCAGCTTCCAGCCTGTAAGGTCGGTACCAGCCGGGCCGGCAATCTCAATAGCTTCCCCTACATCGGTGCTGACATTATCATAGTGAATCTCGTTGATGAAAACCGTTTGGGCAGTGACAGAATACGCCCCTGCCAGGAGGAGTAGCTGAAAAATCAAGCCTCGAAGGAGTAGATTTTTAATCATAAAGTACCTGGTTGGATTGGTTGAAATGCGTTCCAAATTAGACAATTTATCCCAAAATCAAGCGCTTACGAGGTTATGGAATTGTTATTTTGGTAAAAAAACCGCTGAACATTACATGAACGCTCTGGATATAAAGATCTGGGGCTGAACGCAGGCTGCTGCTGACTGCTTAACCTCCTGCTCTTTTTAGACGTTCGTATAAAACGTATGATATCAGTAAAAAAAGAATAGCATGAAAAAGTCAATCATCCTTCTGCTGCTCCTTATTGGTGGCGGACTTACGGCCTGTACCGAAAGCACAAAAGAGGGGGCACGCAACACCAACAGCAGCGACACTATCTCCATAGATACGCAAAGTGATCCGGGAACCGGGGCGCCCGATACTGCCAATCAGTACATGAACAGGGATACTACCGGCCAGACTACTCCCCGCACTGGAGGTACAGGGTCCGGTAGCGGAAGCAATCAGTAGTAAGTACATTAGGCCGAGGGGGGGGCAGTACCCCCTTTCAGCTGCTGCACATATTCGCTCAGGCCACCGGTGAAGACCCGCACATTGCGCGGGCCAAAGAAGCGCTCAAACTTCTGCTGGGCATATTCATCTTCATACAAGACAGCATCGATCTCTTTATGCCCCTCTTTTTTATGAGCCAGGCGAAGCTGCGCGCTTTTGATCAGGTGCTTGAATTCAAAGTCAGCCTCAGGCATGGAGTAGCCAATGAGCACCCACTTTTGGGCATTGGAGAGCAGATTTTCGGCCTCGTGCCAGATAGCTGAGTAGGCCGCGGTGCGAAAGGATTTTCTGAAACTGAAGGTCGCCACATGGGAGGTCAGATAGTTGCCACAGCTTCGGCAGCTATCATCCTCTTGCTGCATGTTCAGCAACTGGGCAAGCTCTTTTTCCGAGAGCTGATCATTTCCGTTGAACAGCTTAAAATCTGAGGGGAATAAGCCGATCTTTTTGTGCAGCGAGAGCTTTTCATCGACCTGGTAAAAAAGGGTTTCGCAGTTCTTGCAGTATACCCAGTTGCTGGACCCATGCATTTTGCAGATCTTGATGCCCTCCTGCTGATCGCCCCGGCGCTGGCTGTTCCAGTCATAGGAGGGGGTAATGTAGTTGATAAGCGCATCGGGCTGTAGCTTGGCCAGGTGCACTTCCAGCACAATATCCCAGTTCATCACCACAAAAGAGCACTCCCAGTCCTGGTAGTGGCGCAGCAGAAAATCAATGTCTTCGCAAAATTTGAACTGCTTGTCCAGGATCTGAAAGGTACGGTAAATGAGCATGCGCCGCAGGGCCTGTAGCCGCTCGGGCGAGTAGTAGATGCCCAGGTGCGTACCGGTACCGGCCGAAATATCAATGGAGGTAAACACATCTTCCAGCGCGGTGATCTCCCGCCCTTCTTCCCAGCCAAAGGTGGCCTTAAGAAAATCGGCAATGATGCGGCTAACGGCCCTATCCAGCGGACTGGAAAATTCTTCGGACGTAAGCAGAGGAGAAATTTCTGCCTGAACAGGGATATCGGCACATTTTGAAAAGCCGGCGCCCAGAATAAAGGCAACTTTTTTGGGGTTCTTGGGGGTGCTCATACTCGTACGCTAACCAACGATAAGAGCAGCAAGCAGGTTTAGGGAAAGGAGAAGAATTACCCCTTAGGCCTCCACAAAACGGGCCATGGCGGCAATGGCCCTGGCCGATTCCGGCATGAGGGGAAACATGGCCCAGTCGTGGAACAAGCCTTCCTCCTGCAAAAACGCCAGGGCTACGCCTGCCTGCTGCGCCTTTTGCCTGAAGAGCAGGCAGTCGGGATAGAAGATATCATGCGTACCAATGGCCAGAAACAGGGGTGGCAGGCCGGCCAGCTCGCCGTAGAGGGGGGAGATGTAGGGATGATCGGCAGCGGTAGTGCCGGCATAGCGCTGGCCAATGGCCTGCACCCCCTTGCGCACCAGCATGGCCTCTACCCCCTCCAGGGGGGTAATGGCAGGATTTTGCAGCTGCACATCCAGCCAGGGCGATAGCAGCACAAGTTTGGCCGGCAGCTTTTTCTGCTGGTCCTTTAGCTTCAGGCAGGTGCCCAGGCCCAGGCCCGCACCGGCCGAATCGCCCATAAAGCTGATCTCAAGCTCGGGATGCTCCTGCTGCAGGTGCTCATAGAGACGCAGGCATTCTTTAAAGGCGGCCGGAAAGGGGTGCTCGGGCGCCAGTTTGTAGTGCAGCAGTACCACCGGGCAGCCCGCTGCTTTGGCCATGCGCCCGGCCAGCGACCACTGCAGCAGGTGCGGGCCTCCTACATAGGAGCCGCCGTGCAGGTAGAGCAGCAGCCGCTTGCCGCGCTGCACCTTCGGAAAAATGTAGTGGTAGCGGATGTTGCCCAGCCACTCCTCCTGTAGCCGGCAAAAATGCACATGGGCTGGCAGGGGGGTGTGCACATTCATCTTGCGAAACCAGGCAACAGTTTTTTCCAGCGAACTGTTGGCTGCCGGTTTCTCAAAGGTGCGCAAAAAGAAGGCAAAAAGGCGGGCCGATACGCTGGGCATATACTACAGGGGGTTGAGAAGGGAGCAGATCAAAAATACACCTATTCCGGCTTGCTACACACGCCTGCTGAGCGGTATTCCACAGCTGCCCGGGCTGTGAGGATAAATGGATAAAAAGTGGGGCTAAACGGAAGGGGGTAGTTCCTGCTGCTCGGCCTTTTCCCGTATCCAGTTATAGATATCGTCTACATCCTGCCGGCGGCAAAGCTCGGAGCCGGGCGTCATGGTGGCGGCGGTGCCGGCGGCTACGCCCCAGCGGATCATGTCCCGCTGTGATTTGCCCAGGCTAAGGGCCAGGACCATACCGGCCACCATGCTATCGCCGGCCCCCACGGTGCTGTTTTGCTTTACAGTAGGGGGTACCACATACTCAATGTGTTCTTTGGTGGCCAGCATGGCGCCCCGCGGGCCCAGCGATACGGCCAGCATGCTGGCTTTGCCCTGGCTGATGAGCTCCCTGGCAATTTCTTCCTGCTCCAGGGCATTGATGTGGTCCTTGCCGGCCAGCTGGCTCAGCTCACTCAGGTTGGGTTTTAGCAGGCAGCCCCCTACTTCGGTCACCTTCTGCAGGGCCGGGCCCGAGGTGTCAATCACACAGCGGATGTTGCGCTCCCGCGCCATCTGGGCAATCTGTCCGTAAAAATCATCGGGAGCGCCGGGCGGCAGACTGCCGCTGGCCACCAGATACTTTACCTCTTGGGGCAGCTGGCGGATGACCTCCAGGCAGGCATCGAGCTCCTGCTGGCTTACGGCTTCGCCGGGCATGCCAAAGCGGTATTGCTTACCGCTGCTTTTTTCGTAGACCACAAAATTTTCGCGCGTAGGGCGTTTGCCTTCAATGCGGTGTTGCTGTATGCCCTCCTGCCGCAATAGCTCTTCCATTTTCTGGCCGGTATGCCCGCCGCCAATGTAAATACAGAGTGAATCGCCCCCCAGGTTTTTAAGAGCCCGGCTCACATTGATGCCCCCACCGCCAGGTTCCCAGGTAGGGGGGTCGCAGCGTAGTTTCTCTTCGGGCATTAGCCGCTCCAGCGCGCTGCTTTTGTCCAGGGCCGGGTTTAGGGTAAAGGTTACAATCTTTGCCATAGGCTATACTTATGTGGTGGCTGCTGATTCGCTAGTAGTCCGGATTAGTATAATGCAGCAAAGGCCCCGGTTGTTTTGGTGGGAGAGCAGGCCGGCAGCCCCGCACCCGCCAGAAGGGGGTGCTCCTGCTGCCGGCGCCTGCTGATGATGGTCTATTCCAGCTCTTTTTCTTCATCTGTTCCTTTGCTGCTGGTCATGACCACACAGGCCTGGCCCTGCCGGAGAAGCTGCTTTGTGCCCATCACCACTACCTCCAGCTCGGTAGTGTGGCCTTCTTCCAGGCAAATGCTCAGCTGCTGCTGGTTGATCTGCAGGCGCAGCCAATGGCCCCGGTACTGCACCCGCATCTGCACCTCGGGCATGGAAGCGGGCAGGCTGGGCGTTACGTGCAGCAGGTTGTTCTCAACTTCAAGCCCACAGTAGCAGCGCTGCACCAGGTCAACAGAGCCGGCCATGGCACCCAGGTGTATACCCTCCGGAGTGGTACCCCCCTGGATATCGCAAAAATCGCTTACCAGTACCTGCTCAAAATTCTTCCAGGATTTTTGCTGATCATAGCGGGCCAGCACCCAGGAAAATACCAGCCGGCTGAGGGTAGAGCCATGCGAGGTGCGCTCGGTATAGTAGACAATGTTGTTGTGAATACAGTCTGGCGAGAAGCCATAGCCCAGCTGCTGAAAGATCTCCCGCAGCTGCTGCTCGGTAAAGAGGTAGAACAGCATGAGCACATCGGCCTGTTTGCTGGCCTTGTAGCGGTTGATGCTAAGGCCTTCTTTTTCCAGAATACGGTCCAGACGGGCAATGTTGCTGTATTTTTGCCGGTACGCTTCCCAGGGAAATTCTTCCAGCAGTTCATAGCCCTCAAACTGGCTCAGGATGCCGGCCTTTGGGTCCAGGTAGGGCACATACATCCTACTGGCGATCTGCTGCCAGCGCTCCAGCTCTTTTTGGGTGATGTCCAGCTCGTGCATCAGCTCCTGCCGGCGGCTGATCTCCAGCGCCTGCAGTACATCGGTGGCGCGTTGCATCACCCAGGCGGCCATCACATTGGTATAGGCATTGTTGCTGAGGGCCTGCTGCCCGGGGGTTTTAAGGGGGTGGCCCTCGGGGTATTCGGTATGGTATTCATCGGGCCCTACTACCTGGCAGATCTCGAAGCGCTGGCGCTGCTCATTCCAGCTGGCTTTGCTGGACCAGTACTGGGCAATGCTCAGGAACAATTCGGCACCGTACTGGGAAAGAAACTGACGGTCGGCCGTAATGCAGTAATACGACCAGATGTTGTAGGCTATGGCAGCATTTACATGCCGCTGCAGGTGGGTGGTATCGGGCAGCCAGTTGCCCGACTCGGGGTTGAGGTGCATTACCTGGCTTTCTTCCCGGCCGTTGCTGCCGCTCTGCCAGGGAAACATGGCGCCGCGCTGGCCCTCCTGCCGGGCGGCGTAGCGGGCCTCATCCAGGCGGCGGTAGCGGTACAGCAGCAGGCTGCGGGTAATTTCCGGAAAGCGATAATTCAGAAAGGGGAAGATATAGAGCTCATCCCAGAAGATGTGGCCCCGATAGGCCTCGCCATGCAGGCCCCGGCTGGGCACTCCCACATCCAGCCCAATGGTGTGATAGGAGGTGGTTTGCAGCAGGTGAAAGATGTGCAGGTGCAGCATGCGCTCAGTATCGGGCCCGTTTTGCAGCCGGATGCTGCTGCGCCGCCAGAGCCGCTCCCAGGCCCGCAGGTGAAACTCCAGCAGCTGGGCAAAGCGGCCGCAGCGCTGAATGTCCTTGCAGGCCTCCAGGGTGGTTTCGCTGATGGCCTGGTCCCGGGAGGTGTATAGCGCCAAAATTTTCTCTACCGTAAGGCACTGGCCCTCGCTCACCGCTACCTCCAGCAGTTGCTCGATATAGCCCTCCTGCTGCTGAAGCTGGCGCAGGGGGGTAATTTCTTCGGCGCCACGGTACAGGCGGGTGCGGGCCGCCTGGGCCATGCGGATGCGGGACTGGCGGGTTTCTACCAGCAGCAGCAGGCTATCGGCCTGCGGCTGCTGAGTGAGCAGGGGGCGCAGGTGCCGGCTTTCCAGCTCGCTGTAGCGGTCTACCCCCTTGTTCTCCACCCGGCCATCCAGCGCAGTGCGGATGGTAAGGCGGCCCGACCAGTTTTCGGGCGTAAGCTGCCAGTGCAGGCCGGCCATGTGTTTGTGGGCCATGCTTACCAGGCGGCGGCTGTGCAGGTGGGTAATGCGCCCCTGCTGGTCTTTGATGCGGATATCCCGCTCCAGCACCCCTTTGTCAAGGTGCAGGGTTTGGGCAAAGCTGAGCACCTCCTGCTGCTGCAGATCCAGCCACTCGCCTCCCTCGGCCTTAAAGCTCAGGGGTAGCCAGTTGGGGAAGTTTACAAAATCTTCGTTTTCCAGTTCTTTGCCGGCCACCTCGGTTTTGGCCCGGTTGAAGCCGCCGGCCAGGTAGGTGCCGGGGTAGTGAGTGGCATCGGCCCCGGCCTCCTCGGCAGCGCCCCGGCTGGCAAAATAACCGTTGCCCAGGGTGCAGAGGGCTTCCCGCAGCTTTTGCGACTCGGGTTTCCAGCCATCATAGTGTATCTTCATTCCTTTTCTGCCAGTAGGGTATACAGCTCTTCCAGAAACAGACGCACCTGCTCCACATCGTCCAGCCGGTAGTGGGCCCAGGTTTTTTCGCCATGCTCGCCAGCCAGGATACCAATACCCCCTTCGTGCACTGCCTTAAGGCCGTCTTCATCGGTCAGGTCATCGCCCATAAAAATGGGCAGGGTGCGGGAGGGGTCCAGTTCCAGTTTTTTCAGGAGCCATTCCGTAGCCCGGCCTTTGTGCCAGTCGATGGAAGGCTTTAGTTCGATGATCTTTTTACCCCCTCCTTTTTTGAGCCCCTGGTGGCGGCTTAGCTCATTCTCCACTTCCTGGATCACCTGCTGCTCCTGGCCCTCGGCTACATTGCGGTAGTGTACGGCGATGGCGTATTTTTTTCGCTCGATCCATACCCCGGGTATATGGCCCAGGGCACTTTTGAGGTTCTGGGTGGCCTTGTCCAGGGCGGGCTGGGCCTTTTGTCCTTCTTCGTACTGCAGCGCCAGCCCCCCGGGCCCCTCAATATCAAAGCCATGGCTACCGGCATAGACTACCTGCTCCAGGCCCACCTTTTGCTGCACATCGGCCCTATCCCGCCCGCTGATAACGGTTACGGTGGTTTTCTGCGCCAGGCGGGCCAGCACATCTTTCATTTCGGCAGTAAGCAGGGCTTTGTCAGGGTCTTTTACAATGTGGGAGAGGGTGCCGTCATAGTCCAGAAAAAGCACAGGTTTGCGATTGGCCAGTTTCTGGCGGATGGCTTCTTTATGTTTCAGCGCATGGGGTAATTCACTGGCGGTACGGGGGCTTGGGTGCATGGGGCTGTTAGGGTTTAAGTTCGCTAAGGGTTTGAATTACGTGGTCGGCGCCGGCCTCTTTTAGGGCAGCGGCCTGTTGGGGCTTACGGGCTATGCCCACCACCCAGCCAAAGCTGCCCTTTTTTCCGGCTTCTACCCCGGCGCGGGCATCTTCTACCAGCAGGCAGTCGGCGGGTGGGTGGCCCAGCCGGCGGGCTGCTTCGATAAAAGTATCAGCTTGCGGCTTGCCGTCCAAATCCAGCTCAGCAGCCAGCAGGCCATCTACCTGTACCTGAAAGTAGTGGGCCAGCCCGCCGGCCTGTAGCACCTGGCTGGCGTTTTTGCTGGAGGTAACCACCGCCATGGGTAGTTGGCGCTCCTGCCAGTAGGCCAGCATGGGCAGTACATCCTCATAGACAGTGACCCCTTTTTTCTCCAACAGTTGCTGAAAAAGCTGATTCTTTCGCTTGCCCAGCCCCTGTATGGTGCGCTCTTCCGAGGGGTCGCCTTCGCTTCCTTCTGGCAGCGAAAGGTTTCGGCTCTTTAAAAAACTGCGGATTCCTTTCAGGCGCGGTTTGCCATCTACATAACGGGTATAGTCCTCTTCGGTAAAGGGTCTGTAGTCTTTCCCTTTTTGCTGCTCCAGAAAAGGGTTGAAAAGCTGCGTCCAGGCAGCCAGGTGCAGGCGTACGGTTTGCGTCAATACGCCATCCATGTCCAGGATTACCGCTTTATAAGGGGGTAGCTTCATGCAAGAGAGGTATGAAAAGCCGGGTTGGAGCTTATTCTATAGTGGATATAACCCGCAAGCGAATGAATGGTTGCCACAGCTGGTAGCTATAAGAAGGGGAACGGAGACTGCCGTCAGCAATAGTAGCCGGGGTATAAGATATATCATAATCTGCTCCTGGAAAGAAATAAAGAGAACACAAAGAGGCAAGTACAAGCCCATAGCTGATAAAAGTCATATTTCGGGCAGGTTTAGTTGCGTTTCTTGCTTCCTTACACCAACAACCCCTGATTGCTGATGCATACTCCCCTCCATTCCTTTCATATTCCTGTCATGGGCCTGGCCTTTACGGTCGATTCGCCCCTTAAAGTAGCCCGCTTTGGTATTTCATCGGCCGTATCGCTTTGTGATGATACCCTGCTGGAGCAGATGCGCCGCCACTACTGCGGGGAGTATGGGCTGCCCTTTGCCCCCATACACCCCTCTGCCCACGACTACCGCGCCCTGCGGATCACCGCCTATCTGAACCTGCTGGATAGCTTAACCCGGCAGCAGTTTGAGCAGCTGCGGAACGAAGCCTTTGCACCCGGTAGTGAGATCTGCCGCTATTTTGAACTGCTGCCCGAATCCAGCTCCCTCTACAGGGCTTACCGGCGCATGCTGGCCGAGCCTGAAGGGGAGGAGCGGCAGCGGCAGCAAGCCTGGCTACGCGGGCAGATGCGCCTTGGCAGCATTGATGTAAACATCATGACCAAGGTGGATAAAGCAAACTACAGTAAAGGGGGGGAGCTGCTGCCGCAGGAATATTCCGATGCACTGGCAGCCCTGCGGGGCTATGCTACAAGCAGCCTGTCTGGCTCCTCGCTCATCTTTTCGGCCGGGCTCAACCCGCGGCTGTACAGTTACCTGGAGCAGTTTGCCGCTTTTCTGCCGGATGCCGCCGGCACTCTTGCCAAAAAAGTAGTGATTAAGGTAAGCGATTACCGTTCGGCAGCCATACAGGGGCGCTTTCTGGCCAAAAAAGGCATTTGGGTGTCGGAGTTTCGGATTGAGTCGGGCCTGAACTGCGGCGGCCATGCCTTTGCCACCGAGGGGCTGCTGATGGGGCCTATTCTGGAAGAATTCAAAGCCAACCGCCAGGCACTGGCGGCCGAGCTCTACGCCATGGTACAGCAGGTACTGCAGGCCAAAGGGGTGCCGCTGCCCGAGCAGGCGCCCGAGCAGCGGCTTACGGTGCAGGGCGGCCTGGGTACCGCCGGCGAGCAGGCTTTTTTGCAGGCCTACTACCAGGTAGACGCCACCGGCTGGGGTACCCCCTTTCTGCTGGTGCCCGAAGCCACTACCGTAGACGAGCCCACCCTGCAGAAACTGGTAAAGGCCGAAAAGAAAGACCTCTACCTAAGCCCGATCTCCCCCCTGGGGGTCCCCTTCAACAGCCTGCGGGACTGCTCAGCCACCCTGGAGAGGGAAGAACGCATCCGCAAGGGGGCGCCCGGAAGCCCCTGCATCAAAAAGCACCTGGTCTCCAATACCGAATTTACCGAGCAGCCCATCTGTACCGCCTCGCAGGAATACCAGAGCAGGAAGATTGAGGAACTGGACAAGCAACAGCTGGCCCCTGCCGCTCATCAGCAGGCCTTTGATGCCATTACGGCTAGGGAGTGCCTGTGTGTGGGGCTGGCCAATTCTGCCCTGATGATCCACAAGCTGGTGAAGAAGACTAAAGCCGTCAGCATCTGCCCCGGACCTAACCTGGCCTATTTCTCCCGGATTTTTAGCCTGGAAGAACTGGTGGGCCATATCTATGGCAAGATCAATGTGCTGAAGGGGGTACAGCGGCCCAGTGTATTTGTCAATGAGCTGCAGCTCTACATCGACTATCTGGAAAAACAGCTAAGCACCAGCCTGGCCGGCGCTACGGCCAAACAGCTAAAATCCCTGGCCAGCTTTAAGGCCAACCTGCTGGAAGGCATTGAGTATTACATGGACCTGGCGCCTGCCTTCAGCGCCTATGCCGAGCCGGCCAGCAACATGCTGGAAGAGCTCAAAGGGCTAAAGCAGCGAGTTTTTGGCCTGCAGGTGCAGGAAGGGGCGCTGGTGTAAATTTTCAGCACCTCGCATTCACTAGAGTATTGATGCGTTCTCCTTAGGCGGTCTTACACACCGGCTGGGGAGAACGCATTTTTTTATCCGAAAGGGTAGGCGAACAGAGCTTCTCCCCGAAAATGGGCATTGGCTATGCCCCCAGCCACCGCAAAAGCAGCCACAGTGCTCCCAGCAGCAGCAGGGCGGTGCCGTAGTACTGCAGCACGCGGCGGCGGTTCTGGTAATCGAGCCACCAGAGCACAATCACGGGGCGCCACAGGCCCAGCAGTACGCCCAGGGCAGCCAGGGCAAGAGAAATCATCAGAAGCAGCTTAAAAACAGCCATATGCAAAAAAGCACTGCCCGGGTAAGGGGCAGCGCTTTAGATATAATGGAAAAAGACGATTTAGAGCGTACGCTTTACTTCTTTTGTGGTAAAGCCTTCTATGTTGTCGCCTTCCCGGATATCGTGGAAGTTTTTGATGCTGATACCGCACTCGTAGCCCTGCTTCACCTCGCCCACGTCGTCTTTGAAACGCTTGAGGGCATCGATATCGCCGGTATAGACTACAATACCATCGCGTACCAGGCGCACCTTGTTGTTGCGCTTGATAAAGCCTTCGGTGATCATACAGCCTGCCACGGTACCAATCTTGGAGATCTTGAATACTTCGCGCACCTGGGCATTGCCGGTGATCACTTCTTCTACCGTTGGGGCAAGCATGCCTTCCATGGCATCCTTTACCTCGTTGATGGCGTCGTAAATGATGGAGTACAGACGTACCTCGATCTCTTCCTGCTCGGCCAGTTTGCGGGCCGTTGGGGAAGGACGTACCTGGAAGCCAATCACAATGGCATCCGAGGCGGAGGCAAGCAGAATATCGGATTCCGAGATCTGGCCTACCGCTTTGTGGATGATATTTACCTGTACCTCTTCGGTAGACAGTTTCAGTAAGGAGTCGGATAGGGCCTCGATAGAGCCGTCCACGTCACCTTTAACAATCACATTCAGCTCCTTGAAGGTACCAATGGCCAGACGGCGGCCGATCTCATCCAGGGTAATGTGTTTCTTGGTGCGCATGCTCTGCTCCCGCATCAGCTGCTCCCGCTTGGTGGCTACTTCGCGTGCTTCACGGTCGGTTTCCATTACCTGGAATTTATCGCCCGCCTGCGGAGCACCGCTCAGGCCCAGCATCTGCACAGGGCTGGAAGGACCTACCTTTTTGATGCGCTGGCCCAGGTGGTTGAACATGGCCTTTACCTTGCCATAGTGATGGCCGGCCAGTACAATATCACCAATCTGGAGTGTACCGGTCTGCACCAGCAGGGTGGTTACATAGCCACGGCCTTTATCCAGCGTAGCTTCAATAACGGTACCGGAGGCGGCACGGTCGGGGTTGGCTTTCAGCTCGAGCAGTTCTGCTTCCAGCAGTACTTTCTCCAGCAGGTCGTCTACGCCCTGGCCGGTCTTGGCCGAAATTTCCTGGCACTGGTATTTACCCCCCCAGTCTTCTACCAGTATGTTGATCTGCGACAGCTCTTCCCGGATCTTGTCGGGGTTGGCATTGGGCTTATCCACCTTGTTGATGGCAATGACGATAGGTACACCGGCTACCTGGGCGTGGTTAATGGCCTCCTTGGTCTGGGGCATTACCGCGTCGTCGGCCGCTACCACAATAATTACAATATCGGTTACCTTGGCACCACGGGCACGCATGGCCGTAAAGGCTTCGTGGCCCGGTGTATCCAGGAAGGCAATGCGTTTGCCGCTATCGGTGGTTACATCATAGGCACCAATGTGCTGGGTAATACCACCGGCCTCGCCGGCAGCTACCTTGGCATCGCGGATATAGTCAAGAAGTGAGGTTTTACCGTGGTCTACGTGGCCCATGATGGTTACAATAGGCGCACGGTCTTTCAGATCTTCCGGAGCATCAACTTCTTCGGTGATTTCGGTATCGTCGTCGGTAGAGAATTCCACATCGTAGCCAAACTCATCGGCAATTACGGTGATGGCTTCTGCATCCAGACGCTGGTTGATGGAGACGAACATGCCCAGCCCCATACAGGTAGAGATGATCTCGTTTACCGATACATCCATGAGCGATGCCAGGTCGTTGGCCGAGATAAACTCGGTTACCTTCAGTGTTTTGGCATCTTCCTGCTCCTGCATCATGCGCTCGTTTTCCGCATCGGCAGCGGCAGAGCGCTTATCGCGGCGGTATTTGGCGCGGTTGCTGGTGCGGCCCCCTTTGCCACCACCGCTCAGGCGGGCAAGGGTTTCCTTGATCTGCTCCTGGATCTGCTTATCGGTAAGCTCTTCTTTGGGCGCTCTTGGCGAGGGGGCTCCTGGACGGCTGCCAGGACCACGACCCGGGCCTCCCGGACCACGGCCCGGACCACCGGGACCACGACCTGGGCCAGCGGGGCCTCTGCCCGGACCACCAGGACCGCGCTGCTGACCGCCGGGGCCGGCCTGGCCACCACGGAAAAGCTTGTCGGTTTTGGATTCGCCGGTAGCGGCTGTGCCCTGCGGAGCATCGCCAGGCTGTGCAATGCGCTTGCGCAGGCGTTTTTTCTTCTTCCGGTCGTCAGAAGACGCAACGGGTTTGTCTTTTTTACCACCACGGCCCCGATCGGCGGGCAGCTCTATTTTACCCAGAACGGTAAGGCCTTTGAGCGACTCGGCCTTGGCCTGGATCACCTTATCTTCCGGCGCCTCTGGCTTGGCCGCGGGCTGCTCATCGGCTTTAGGGGTGGCAGGGGGTGGTGTAGCGGCGGCAGGCTGCTGAGGGGCGGCCTGTGGCGCAGCGGCTTGCGGAGCGGCTGGCTTGGCCTCGGGCGCAGCGGGCGCCTCTGGCTGCACTGCTTTTGGTGCAGCAGGCTTGGGGCTATCCGGGGCCGGGCTTTCGGCTTTAGGCGCTATGTACTGCTCTTTGGCAGGGGTAGCGGCTTCCTGAGCGGCCGGATTTACCGGTTTAGAAGGCGTAAGTTCTTCTGAGCGGGGGGCAGGGGCAGGCGTTTGGGCGGCTGGCTGAGCAGGTTTGGCGGGCTGCTCTTCTTTTTTGGCGGCGGGTTTGTCCAGGTCTATTTTGCCTAACACCTTTAGCCCTCCCAGTTTGGGACGGCTTACATTTGAATCATCGCTGTCTGCTGCCTCTTCAGCAGCAGGGGCGGCCGGGCGCGGAGGCTCGGGCGCTTTGGGCGGCTCTGGCCGTGGGGCAGCAGGGCGCGCAGGCTCACTTTTTGCAAAGTTGCCTTTGATATAGATCTGATCATCGTCGTCGGCAGAGGAGCCGGAGGGCTCGTCGCTGTCCGCATCGATCACCACGTTCTGATTGCTTTTTCTGCCGATCGAGAGGCTGTGGGCCTCTTCCTTATCCATGGCAGAAGACGCAAACTCGCGCTCAAGCACCCGGTATTGGTCTCCGGAGATCTTGGCGTTGGGGTTATTTTCTACTTCATGGCCTTTTTTTTCCAGAAACTCAATAATGGTGTCTTTGCCAATATTGAGTTTCCTGGCCACCTGGCCTAGCCTCATCATTTTATCATCTGCCATATTCCGCTGCCTTCTTTCTCTTTTTTTGGTTAAGGTTCGGGCGTAGTATTATTCAAATTCCTGGCGTAGTACCTGCTGCACGTTCTCGATGGTTTCTTCTTCCAGATCGGTACGGCGGAGCAGGTCTTCTTTTGAGAGAACAAGCACACTTTTGGCGGTGTCGAGTCCTACACGGCGCAATTCGTCGATCACCCACTGTTCGATTTCGTCGTTGAACTCTTCCAGTGCAACGTCTTCATCGTCTATGGTATCTACATCACGGAACACATCTATTTCCAGATCTACCAGGCGGCTGGCCAGCTTGATGTTCTGGCCGCCACGGCCAATGGCCAGTGATACCTGGTCGGGTTTCAGATACACGGATACACGTCCGTTCTCCTCGTCCACCTTCATGTTGCTGATCTTGGCCGGGCTTAGCGCACGGGAGATGAACAGCTCTTTGTTCTCGGTAAAGTTGATAACATCGATGTTCTCGTTCTGCAATTCACGCACAATGCTGTGAATGCGCGAGCCCTTCATGCCCACACAGGCACCTACGGGATCGATGCGATCGTCGAAGCTTTCTACAGCCACTTTGGCGCGCTCGCCGGGCTCGCGTACCACATTGCGGATCACGATCTGCTCGTCGTAGATCTCGGGTACTTCGGCCTCAAACAGGCGCTCCAGGAATACAGGCGAGGTACGGCTCAGGATAATGCGGGGGGTACCATTTACCATTTCCACGCGGTGAATGACGGCCTTGGCCGTATCGCCCTTGCGGAAGCGGTCTTTGGGGATCTGCTCGCCCTTAGGCAGGATCAGCTCATTGCCCTCCCCATCCAGCATGAGTACCTCACGGCCCAGCACCTGGTATATTTCGGCGGTGATCATCTCACCCACCATGTCTTTATATTTCTGGAAAAGAATTTCTTTTTCCAGGTCTTTTACTTTTTGGATCAGGGTCTGGCGTGCGGTAAGTACCGCCCGGCGACCAAAGTCTTCCAGCTTAACTTCTTCGGCTACTTCTTCGCCAATCTCAAAGTCAGGCTCAATTTTCTGTGCTTCCGACAGGCTTATCTTATCATGGTCCCAGATGTCTTCGGAATTGTCATCCACAATTTCCCGGAAACGCCAGATCTCCAAGTCGCCTTTTTCGGCGTTGATGATAATGTCAAAGTTGTCGTCGGTGCTATACTTTTTGCGGATCATTGTCCGGAATACATCCTCCAGGATCCGGATCATGGTAGGCCGGTCGATGTTCTTGCGCTTGGCAAACTCGGCAAAATTTTCTATTAACGTTCCGCTGCTCATCTTATTAAGAGAATGACACTAATACACTCACAGTTTTAATGCTATCGTGGGGGATTACCACTTCCTGGTACTGGGTCAGTTTTTTCACCTTGGTTTCCGCATTCAGGCGGATGCCCTCGCTGCTGATTTCCAGCAGCGGGCCGATTACTTCAGATCCGTCGTTTTTAAGCACCTTTAGCCGGCGTCCCACATGCTTGGCATACTGCCGCTGAAACTTCAGGGGAAAATCCACACCCGGTGAGGAAACCTCCAGAAACCAGGCCCCCTCAAAGAGGTCCTTGCCTTCCAGTTCGGCAGAGATCTTACGACTCAACTGTGCACACTGGTCAATGGTTACGCTCTGGTCGCCATCAATCAGTACCAGTACTTTCTGACGCCGGGCCGAACCCGTCACCACCACTTCTACCAGAAACAGCTCGGGCTGATCCTGTAAAAATTGCTGGGCCAGGGCGGTGATATGCTTTTTTATATCCATGCGTCGTATGCGTAAAGAAAAGAGGGGACTTCAATTGTCCCCTCTGCTCGAGAAACGCTTATTTAGCGGCAAAATTAATATTTTTCGGATTCTAAAACAACTTTTTAATAAGAATAAGCCATTTTGAGCAATCGGCCGCTGCTTTTAGAAGAAAGCTTGCCAATTTAGACCGTAACCAGTGGCCCAATCCGGGGATAAACTACTGCTGAATAACAGCTTTTGCTGAAAACTTGGTTCACTTGGTAGCCTATTTTCTCCATTAGTCCCTTATTTTTGCAAAAAAACTGCTTTTCCTGCTGCGGCAGGCGCCGGGCCCTGTGCCCGCTGGTCAATACCGTTTCATATTGTAGCCCTGCATGATACCACCCCTTCGTGTTTTTAATACCCTTAGCCGGCAAAAAGAAGTATTTGAGCCCCTGAACGCCCCTCTGGTGGGCATGTACGTATGCGGCCCCACCGTCTACAGCGATGTGCACCTGGGCAATGTGCGTACCTTTCTAAGCTTTGATGTGATCTACCGCTACCTGAAGCAGCAGGGGTATAAGGTGCGCTATGTACGCAACATTACCGATGTAGGGCACCTCACCGGCGATCAGGACCAGGGCGAGGACAAAATTGCCAAAAAAGCCCGCCTGGAGCAGCTGGAACCCATGGAGGTGGTGCAGCGCTATACCAACGGCTTTCATGAGGTGATGCAGCTGTTTAACATTCTGCCGCCCAGCATAGAGCCTACCGCCACCGGCCATATTGTGGAGCAGATTGCCCTTACCCAGCGCCTGCTGGCGGCCGGCCTGGCCTATGAGATGGGGGGGCTCAGTGTATTTTGATGTGGCCAAATACAACAAAGAGCACCACTACGGCAAGCTCAGCGGCCGCAACATTGAGGAGCTGATCGCCAATACCCGGGAGCTGGAGGGGCAGGAAGAAAAGCGCAATGCCGCCGACTTTGCCCTCTGGAAAAAAGCGCAGCCCGAGCACCTTATGCGCTGGCCCTCCCCCTGGGGTCCGGGCTTTCCGGGCTGGCACCTGGAGTGTACCGTCATGAGCACCAAGTACCTGGGCGAGCAGTTTGACATCCACGGCGGGGGCATGGACCTGAAATTTCCGCACCACGAGTGCGAGATTGCCCAGTCGGTAGGCGACTGTGGCAAAGAGCCAGCCAAATACTGGCTGCACACCAATATGGTGACCCTTAATGGCCAGAAAATGAGCAAGAGCCTGGGCAACAGCATTCTGCCCTCGGAATTCATAAGCGGCAGCCACCCCCTGCTGGACCAGGCCTACAGCCCCATGGTACTGCGCTTTTTTATGCTGCAAAGCCACTATGCCAGCACGCTGGATATTAGCATAGAAGCCCTGCAGGCCGCCAAAAGGGGATACCTGAAGCTCATGAATGGCCTGCGGGTGCTGCGCAATTTAGACTACCAGCCCCAGGAGGGCGTTTCTGTAAATGAAAAGGGCGCACAACAGGTAGCGGGCCTCTGCGACAACTGCTATAGGTCCATGAACGATGATTTTAACACCGCCCAAACCATCGGCCACCTCTTTAATCTGGTAAAGAAAATAAACGCCCTGCAGACCGGCCAGCTGAGTACCGCCGAGCTGGGGGAGCAGACCTTTACCCGCATGAAGGAAACCGTGCTGCTCTTTACCGAAGAGGTGCTGGGCCTGCGCGAAGAAGCCCACCTGAAGCCCGAAAACCTGCTGGATGCTCTGCTGGACCTCTACCGCCAGGCCAAGGAAGCCAAAGACTATGAGCGGGTAGACCAGATCCGGGCCCACCTGCGCAAGAGCGGGGTGGTGGTAAAAGACATGAAACAGGGCATCGACTGGGCCTACGAAGAATAAGCGCTAAACGCAACCTATCATTATCGCATGAACTTACACAAACTGTACCTGCCGGCCCTTCTGGTCCTGATGCTGATGAACGCCTGCGGCGGAAATGGACGGGACTATGTGGCCGATCAGCCGGCGGCACCCGTGGTAAGCCGGCTGGAGGGGGTAACCGTTCCGGCCTTCAATGCCGATTCGGCCTATGAATTTATAGCCCGGCAGGTGGCTTTTGGGCCCCGCGTACCCAATACGGCAGCCCACCGGCAGGCCGGCGATTACTTTATTGCCAAATTCAGGGAATACGGAGCCGAGGTGCAGGTGCAGGAATTTACCGCCGAGGCCTTTGACGGCACCCGCCTGGAGCTGCGCAACATCATTGCCAGCTACAACCCTGGTGCCAGCAAGCGCGTGCTGCTGGCAGCCCATTGGGATACCCGTCCCTTTGCCGATAAGGATCTGGACCCCGAAAACCACTATACCCCCATTGATGGCGCCAATGACGGCGGCAGCGGCGTAGGCGTGCTGCTGGAAATAGCCCGCCTGCTGAATGAAGGCAATCTGCCACAGGTAGGGGTAGATATTATTCTGTACGATGGCGAAGATTACGGCGAGCATGAGCAGATGAACCAGCGCCAGCTGGATCGCAAAAAAGTGTACTGGTGCCTGGGCTCGCAGTACTGGGCCCGCAACAAACACAAGGCCGGCTATACGGCCTATTTTGGCATACTGCTGGATATGGTAGGGGCTAAAAATGCGGCCTTCTACCGCGAGGGCTATTCCCGCGAATATGCCCCCTCGGTGGTGAAACGCGTATGGGCCTGGGGCAATGAGCTGGGGCATGGGCGCTACTTCCGCTTTGAGAATAGCGAGGCCATCACCGACGACCATGTGTACATGAACCAGGCGGGGGTGCCCTCTATCGATATTATCGAATTTGATCCGGGCTCCGAGTTTTACTTTGGCAACTACCACCATACCCTGGAGGATACCATGGACATTATCAGCCGCGAAACCCTGAAAGCCGTGGGCGAAACGGTGCTGCATGTAGTCTACCATGAGCAGGGGCCTGCGAGTTAAGGTCCCTCTTATACAGCCCTGTACCCCTTACCAGTCAGCGCCATGTTTCCGGAACATATTCTTGCCCATATCAACACCCATACCCTTTGCGGCATCCGGGCAGGAACAGAGCCGCGCGCTTTTCTCAACATCTGGATGGTGGTAGTGGAGAATAGGGTATTTGCCCGCTCCTGGGGGCTTAGTGAGCGCAGCTGGTACGGAGCCTTTTTGCAGCAGGGAGTAGGCGCTATCCAGTGCGGTGAAAAGGAAGTGCCCGTGCTGGGCCGCATCCCGGCTGATCTGGAGCCGCTGGGCGAAAAGATCAACCAGGCCTACCTGCAAAAGTATACCTCCGAGCATAACCGGCCCTATGCCCAGGGCATTACCCAGCCAGACCATATGGCCAGAACGCTGGAGCTGCTACCCCTTCCGGCCTGAGCCGCGGCATACACTACCCTGCTGACGGATGGGGCTGTAGGATTTCCCCCCAAAACACATTTTTAGTGTTATAGCGATTGCGTATCTTTCTGCACGGAAAAGACCGCGCGTGGCGTTATAAGCTGCAGGGAGTCTGTCTGTTAACGCTATGGCACACGATAAAGACGCACTTGAACAGCTGCTGCACCGGCTGGAGGGGCTTGCTGCCCGGCAGGCACAGGTGCAGCAGGAAATTCAGGCCCTGCGCCGGGAAATCGACTGGCTTAAGGTGAACGAGGCTACTCCACCAGCCTCTCCGGAAGCTGGCGGCGGGCAGGCCGGCTCTGCTAGGAACCGACCCCCCTTCGCCCAGCCCAAAACGCAGCCCAGGAGCCAACGGTCCC
>NZ_AODQ01000067.1 GCF_000348925.1 Cesiribacter andamanensis AMV16
GGTGGTGAATGCAGGCTTCGGCCGTAATCTTCTTTTCGGCCAGCGGCAGGGCATTGCTGAACAGCTCCAGCTCCCGGGCGGTGCTGATGTGCAGGATGTGCAGCCGGGCCCCGTGCTTGCGGGCCAGGGCTACGGCCATGCTGCTGCTTTTATAACAGGCTTCAGCGCTGCGGATATCGGGGTGGCATTCCATGGGCACCTCCTCTCCCCACCGCTGCCGGTAAAGGTCGGTATTGTGCCTGATGGTAGCCTCATCTTCACAATGGGTAGCCATGAGCAGGGACACCCGGCTAAAGAGTCCCTCCAGGGTGGCTTCCTTATCTACCAGCATATTGCCGGTAGAGGAGCCCATAAAGATCTTGACGCCACATACCCGCTCGCCATCGGTACGCAGCACTTCCTCCAGATTATCATTGGAGGCGCCCATGTAAAAGGAGTAGTTGGCCAGGGAGCTTTGGGCGGCAATCTGGTACTTTTCTTCCAGCAACTCCTGCGTCAGCGTCTGGGGATTGGTGTTGGGCATCTCCATAAAGGAGGTAACCCCGCCGGCTACGGCCGCCCGGCTTTCAGTAGCAATAGTGCCTTTATGGGTAAGGCCCGGCTCCCGAAAGTGCACCTGGTCATCAATCACCCCGGGCATCAGGTACTTTCCGCGGGCATCGATTACCTGATCGGCGGCCAGGTGCTGCAGGTCTTTGCCAATGCGGTCAATGCGTCCGTTGCGGATCAGCACATCCCCTTCTGTAAGCAGTCCTTCGTTGATAAGGGTTGCATTGAGGATCAGGTAGGTAGCGGCCATGGGTAGGGGGTTGGTTTTTCCAAAGGTAATGCCCCGGGGGGGAATCGCCAAGGGAAGTGAGCTTTGCAACAGCGGCTCTGCACAAAAAAAAGCCGATCCCCTTTGCGGGAACCGGCTTTTGGGCAAGGGACCTGGGCCCCTTAGCGCATGGGCTGGGCCATGCTTCGCAGGGAGGCGGCCAGCTGAATGTTGCGGCTGGTGAGTACCTGATCGTTGAGCTGAAACTGCAGCTTGTTGTCATCGGAGACCATAAAGCTGATGGCGGCACCCTTGCGCACCAGGTTATCCCGCTCGGTGACGACCAGCGTAGGGCGACTGCCAATGGCGGCCAGCAGATCGGCCAGTTTGCCGCTTTCGCCATCGGCCACAAAGATGATGTGGTAAAACCCCACTTTGGACGGATCGGTGATGCGCTCCACCAGGCATTTTTTGCCGTTTACGGTCTTTACCTTCAGTACTTCATCCAGCTCATCGAACACGCCCGACTTGCCCAGCACCCCAAAACGGATCACTTCATTGTCGGGAGCGTTGGCGGGCCACTCGGCGTAGCGCACAAAGTTGTAGAGAAATACGCTATGGGCCTTATGATTGACGGCCTGCGCCAGCAGCGAACCCAGAGGCAGCAGGCAAAGGGCGATGCCTAGTAAAAGTATTTTTTTCATGGCTGTAGGCTCTATTTTTTAAAGTTCAGGTCGTAGGAAGCTTTCAGGGTAAATTCTCTGCCAGGGCCGGGTACGGGCGCACTATCGCCGTTATAGGCCTGAATAAAGTTGTTCTCTTCATCCAGCAGGTTGTGAACGCCCAGGCCCAGGCTCAGGCCGGGCAGCAGATCTTTGTAGTGCAGCTGCAGGTTGAGCAGGTGCAGGGGGGCAAAGCGCTGCAGAATGGGCATCTCCTCCTCATCGAGCGCCGCATAGCCCCAGCGCTCCCCTATGCGTACCAGGGAGGGGTTTAAGCTCAGGTGCTGTTTAAGTTGCAGGCCGCCATGCAGCGTAGCTTTGTGGGCTGCTATGCCAATGTTGAGGTGGTCCCGGCCGGCCACCTTATAGGTTTCAACACTATTTTTATCCGAGGCCTGGCTGTAGGAGTAGCTCAGGTTGGCAAACCAGCGGTTCTTACGGATCTGGTACACCACCTCCAGGCCCCGGCTGCCCACATAATCGAAGTTTTCATAAGCCTGCTCGCCCTGCCCGTTGTAAGAATAGACAATCACATCGCGGGTAGCTATCTTAAAGAGGTTGGCCGAGAGCAGCATGTCTTTGGTAAACTGGTAGCCCGTTTCCAGCTCAAAGGTGGTGGTGCGCTCGGGTTTCAGGTCTTCGCTCAGGTTGATGTTCTCAATGCCGGGCGCCCGGTAGGCACCGCTGGCCAGGCCTTTAAAGTGCCAGCGGTTCACATGCTTGGTAAGGGCAAAGCGCGGGGCCATGGCACCCCCAAAGGCACTGTGATGATCCATGCGCATGCCGGCGGTAATGTTGGCAATGCGGTGCTTGAGCAACACTTCGCCAAAGGCACCAAAATTCTGATAGGCCACCCGTTCCACATCGCCAAAGTTCTGGGTATCCAGCAGGTCTCTGGCCCGCTCATCGTACCACTCCACACCCCCGGTCAGGTACAGGCGGTGGCTGGCCCGGTAGCCTGCCCGCAGGCCGGCTGTGCTGCGCTGGGCGCTAATTTTGTAATCAACATCATAGGCCTCCTCATCAAAGATAAGCGTCTGGTAGCTCCAGGGCACCTGCTGGGTATAGCTGAGCTCGGGGGTAAGGGTTAGCCTTTTGCCAATCTTTGCTTCGTAGGAGAGCAGCCCATTGAGCATCTTGTTTCTGAGATCATAGTGGTAGCTGGCCCACTGGTAATCGTCATAGACAAAACGGGCCTTTACTCCCTTCCACTGCAGGCCGGTGCTGATAAAGGTGGGTTGGGTCTGTCCTCTGCCCCCGGCCATGTTTACCTCCCCGGCCAGTGCATCAAAGAGGGGGGCATACATACGGTCACTGCTATTGCCATGGCCGGTATGGCCGGTAAAATCCAGGCGTACATCGCCCAGCTGTTTGCCGATGGACAGGCCCAGGCTGCGGCGGGCCAGATCTTGGCTGTAGCGGCTGTAGGTGGCATTGGCCGATAGGCCATTAAGGCCTGCAGCGCCTTTTGTTGTTATGTTGATCACCCCATACTCGGCCGTGCCGCCATACATGGCTGAGCCCGGACCGCGAATTACCTCCACGCGCTCAATCTGGTCTACGGGCAGGTGGTTACCAAAGAACAGGGCCTGAAAGAGCAATTCGTTGTATTTTACCCCATCTACCATCAGCAGCATTTTGCCTTCCATGGCCCAGTTGCCCCGGATGGTGGGCCCTACGGCCAGCTCTACATCGGAGGCAAAGTCAAAACCCGGCACCAGGCGCATGATGTCAATAAAATCGCGGGCGCCTATGCTGCGAATCTCATTGGCCGTAATTACGGACACAATGCCCGGGGTTTCGCGGCTGCTGAGACCTATGTGGCTGCCTACCCCCATCTTGTCGTTGAGGTGGGCCTGCAGGGCGCTGGCCTGTTCATAGGCTGATAAATTCTGCAGCTCCAGCATGGCACTATCGGCAGGCACCTGCCCCCTGGCTGCCATGGGAAGCGTAGCACATGCTGCCAACAGCAGCATCTGAAAAGTGTGTTTCATGGGCGTAAAATTGTTGTTACAGAAGAAATAGCAACGTTACGCTTTTTGCCTGCCCTATTTTGGTGTTTCTGAGGCCGAACCTTAGCCGTTGTAATATCTAAAGAGAAGTTAGGTATTTGGCAGGAACACTCCCTTCTATCTTCCTGATGATCAGCGCGCTAAATCAGTGGCTAGCCATTGGCCGGGGTACTTTGTTTTGTAAGAAAAGTACTGCTATGGCAAATATCTGTCCCCTTAAAATGCAAAAAGAACAAAAGGCGGTTTTCTTCTCTCTTCTGGCAGGCATGGCCAAAAAAAACCCAGGCCGCTTAGCCTGGGTTTTTGAGCACATCTCCTTGAGAGCGCTTATTTGTTCTTGTCGTCTACTTCTTCGTATTCTACGTCGGCTACATCGCCGGCGCTTCCGCCTGAGCTGGCTCCGGCGCCAGCGCCTGGGCCTGCGCCAGGTCCGCCTTCAGCCCCTGGCTGTCCGGCGCCTCCACCGGCCGCATACATCTCCTGAGCGGCGGTTTGCCATACAGCGTTCAGCTCGTTCATGGCCGTATCAATGCCGGCAATGTCCTGCTGCTGATGCGCCGTTTTCAGTTTCTCCAGCGCGCCGTTGATCTGCGTGCGGTTGCCTTCGCTTAGCTTGTCGCCATACTCTTTCAGCTGCTTTTCGGTCTGGAAGATCAGTGAGTCGGCCTGGTTCAGCTTCTCTACGCGCTCCTTGGCCTGCTTATCCGACTCGGCATTGGCTTCGGCTTCCTGGCGCATTTTTTCGATCTCCTGCTCACTCAGGCCGCTGCTGGCCTCAATGCGGATCTTCTGCTCCTTGCCGGTGCCTTTGTCCTTGGCCGATACGTGCAGAATGCCGTTGGCGTCAATATCAAAGGTTACTTCAATCTGTGGGATACCGCGCGGTGCTGGGGGTAGCCCATCCAGGTGAAAGCGGCCAATGGTACGGTTATCCCGGGCCATGGGGCGCTCGCCCTGTAGTACGTGGATCTCAACGCTGGGCTGGTTGTCGCTGGCCGTAGAGAACACCTCGGATTTCTTGGTGGGGATGGTGGTGTTGGACTCGATCAGACGGGTCATTACACCCCCCATGGTTTCGATACCCAGTGACAGCGGGGTTACGTCCAGCAGCAGTACATCCTTTACCTCACCGGTAAGCACACCTCCCTGAATGGCAGCACCAATGGCTACTACTTCATCGGGGTTTACGCCTTTGCCGGGCTTCTTGCCAAAGAATTTCTCTACCTCTTCCTGAATCTTGGGGATACGGGTAGAACCACCTACCAGAATCACCTCGTCGATGTCAGAGGGCGACAAATTGGCATCCTTCAGCGCCTGGCGTACAGGCCCCATGGTGCGCTGCACCAGATCGTCGGTCAGCTGCTCAAACTTGGCGCGGCTCAGCTGGCGCACCAGGTGCTTTGGAATGCCATCCACCGGCATGATATAGGGCAGGTTGATCTCGGTCTGCTGCGAAGAAGAAAGCTCAATTTTCGCTTTTTCGGCGGCTTCTTTCAAGCGCTGCAGGGCCATTGGATCTTTGCGCAGGTCTATGCCTTCGTCGTTCTTGAACTCATCGGCCAGCCAGTCAATGATCTTGGCATCAAAGTCATCACCACCCAGGTGCACATCACCGTTGGTCGATTTTACTTCAAATACGCCATCGCCCAGCTCCAGTACTGAAATATCGAAGGTACCACCCCCCAGGTCATACACGGCAATCTTCAGGTCCTGGCTCTTTTTATCCAGGCCATAAGCCAGAGCAGCCGCGGTAGGCTCGTTGATGATGCGCTTCACATCCAGACCGGCAATCTGGCCGGCTTCTTTGGTAGCCTGGCGCTCGGCATCGTTAAAGTAAGCCGGCACGGTAATTACGGCTTCCTTGATCTCGGTGCCCAGGTAATCTTCGGCCGTCGACTTCATTTTCTGAAGGATCATGGCCGACAGCTCCTGGGGCGTGTACTGGCGGTCGCCGATCTTGAGGCGTACCACATCATTGGCACCGGCTTCTACCTCATAGGGTACGCGCTTGGCCTCGTCCGATACGCCTGAATATTTTTTGCCCATAAAGCGCTTTACCGAAGAAATGGTGCGCTTGGGGTTGGTAATGGCCTGGCGCTTGGCTGGGTCGCCCACCTTGCGCTCGCCGTTCTCCAGAAATGCCACAATAGAGGGGGTCGTACGGCGGCCTTCGCTGTTTGGAATAACCACCGGCTCATTCCCTTCCATTACGGCTACGCAAGAGTTGGTAGTACCCAAGTCAATTCCTATTATTTTTCCCATAGTATATGTAGATGTTTTAAAAATTCAACAATCTTTTTACCTGTTGCACAGAAATTAACAAGCCTTGTGCCAAGGCAGGTTTCTTCTGTATTTTCTGCCAACATGACAGCCCCGGACCCGGCATGGCAGGCTCCGGGGCTGATTTTTTTAGAAAAGGCCGGGGCTTTGCCAGGGCTTATATGCCAGATTGGGCATCGTCCTGGTCGGTATAGCCTTTTTCAATGATCTTGTCGGCCTCCTCCTCGGTATCGGCATCGGGCCGGGTCTGGGGCTGCTCGGCTTTTTCTTCGGGCTCATAGCTGAGGCGGATCAGGATGGGAAAATGGTCTGAGCCAATGCCGGGCAGCCGCTGCATGTGCAGCAGCCTGAAGTGGCGGGAGTGAAACACATGATCGAGCGGCCAGCGAAACACCGGGTAGCTGGCATGAAAGGTATTGTAAAAGCCGCCCGATGCGCGGATCCAGCAAGCCGCTCACCTCCTGAAACAGCCGTGTGGTAGATGACCAGGCCACATCGTTAAAATCGCCGGCTACTACTACCCCCTGCTGTTCCTTTGCTGCGTTGGCCATTTTGCCGATGAGCACAATTTCGGCATCGCGCTCCCGGCTATCATCGCTTTCACCAGGCACCGGCGGGCGGGGGTGCACCGCATACAGCTGGATCCACTCGCCGGAGGGCAGCTGCACCTCGGCCCGGATGGAGGGGATATCCGGCTCCAGCAGGTACATCACCTCCTGCCGGCGCAGCGGCAGGCGGGAATAGAGGTGCATGCCATAGGTATTGGAGAGGGGTACTTTTACCGAATGCGGAAAGCTGGTGTCCAGCACATCCAGCGCCTGCTGCCAGACCGAGTCAGACTCCAGCGTTAGCACCAGGTCGGGATGCTCCCGGTTGATCATCTCCAGTAGGGGAGCATGATCGGTATTATCCTGCAGCACATTGGCAATGAGCATGCTCACAAAGGTGGTATCCTGCGCATCGCGCTCGGTCTGGTACACCTGCTTGGGCGAAAGGGGGGTGTAGGGAAAGGCTTTATACCCGTGGTATACTACCGTTGCAGCTAAGGCAAGCAGGAGCAACAGCCCTCTTTTGCGCTGTCGGTAGTAAAAAATGGCAAATAGCAGCATGGCCAGCAGGGCCAGAAAAAAGAGCTGCAGCCTGGGATAATCCCACAGGCGCACATACCATTGGGGAGAAGGAAGCAGGGGCAGCAGGGTAGCCAGCAGCACCAGCACAATCAGGGACCAGAAAAGCAGCCGCCGGAGAGATCGCAAAAGGCTCATGAAGTACAAGGTATCAGAAATTAGCAAGACGAAAAAAGTAGTGGACAGGTTTGGCAGGATCAGCTGCAGGCACCATAGCCCAGTACGAATTTTTTCGTACTTTTGCAGGTTCTTACTGGGATAGCTATACCGCATGATTGCTGAAGAAATAAAGAAACGCCGCACCTTTGGGATCATCTCCCACCCGGATGCCGGCAAAACCACCCTTACCGAAAAACTGCTGCTCTTTGGCGGCGCCATTCAAAAGGCCGGGGCGGTAAAATCAAACAAGATCAAACAACACGCCCGCTCCGACTGGATGGAGATCGAGAAGCAGCGGGGCATCTCTGTGGCTACCTCGGTGATGGGCTTTGAGTACAAGGGCACCAAGATCAACCTGCTGGATACCCCGGGCCACGAAGACTTTGCCGAAGATACCTACCGCACCCTTACGGCCGTAGACTCGGTGGTGATGGTGATTGACTGTGTAAAGGGGGTAGAGCGGCAAACCGAAAAGCTCATGGAAGTGTGCCGCATGCGCAACACCCCCGTGATGGTCTTTATCAACAAGATGGACCGCGAAGGCCAGGATCCCTACGACCTGCTGGACGAGATCGAAGAAAAGCTCAGCATCCGGGTAAAGCCCCTGAGCTGGCCCATTGGCATGGGCAAAACCTTTAAGGGGGTATATAACCTCTTTCTAAACCGCCTGATGCTTTTTCAGCCCAGCCGGCCCGAGCTGCAGGACGATGTGATCGAGATCCAGAGCCTGGAAGACCCCCGCATAGACAAAGAGGTGGGCGAAAGCGCCGCCGGCCGCCTGCGGGAAGAGGTAGGCCTGGTAGAAGGCGTGTATCCCGATTTTGATGTGCAGGAGTACCTGGATGGCAAGGTAGCCCCTGTATTCTTTGGCAGTGCCGTAAACAACTTTGGCGTACGGGAGCTGCTGGACTGTTTCATCCAGCTGGCGCCGCCTCCCAAGGCCCGCGCAACCGAAGAGCGGGTAATTGCGCCGGACGAGCCCGATTTTACCGGCTTTATCTTTAAGATCCACGCCAACATGGACCCCAAACACCGCAACCGCATTGCCTTTTTGCGGGTATGCAGCGGCAAGTTTGAGCGCAATGCCCCCTATCACCATGTGCGGCTGGATAAGCCCTTCCGCTTCTCCAACACCACCGCCTTTATGGCGCAGGAAAAGGAGATCATTGACGAAGCCTGGCCGGGCGATATCATCGGCCTGTACGACACCGGTAACCTGAAGATTGGCGATACCCTTTCGGCCGGCGACAAATCGCTCTATAAGGGCATTCCCAGCTTCTCGCCCGAGATTTTCCGGGAGGTGGTAAACAAGGACGCCATGAAGACCAAGCAGCTGGAGAAAGGCCTTAGCCAGCTCATGGACGAGGGGGTGGCCCAGCTGTTCAGCTACGAGATGGGCTCCCGCAAGGTGGTAGGCACGGTGGGGGCGCTGCAGTTTGAGGTGATCCAGTACCGCCTGAAGCACGAGTATGGCGCCTCCTGTGATTTTGTAGGCACCAACCTCTACAAGGCCTGCTGGATTACGGCCAGCAGCAAGAAAAAGCTGGATGAGTTTGTGGACTCCAAATACCGCTACATTGCCCGGGACAAGGATGGCAAGCTGGTCTTTATGGCCGAAACCCGCGCCTGGCTGCAAATGGTGCAGGATAACTTTCCGGACATTCAATTCCACTTTACGTCGGAGTTTTAAACGCAAAAGAGGGGTCGCTTGACCCCTCTTTCTTTTTTTGTTTTTGGGAACTGCCTGTTCCGCATCCTTTAAGTGCCGCTCCCCTTTCAGCTGCAGGTAGGCTTGGGATACCAGCTTATTGGCGCACTAGTGGTGCCACGAGTTATTCATGGCACCACTAATGAGCTGGCGCGTGTAAGGACAATTCTGCTGATCAGAAAAAGTGGGTTGACCAGACAGGTTTTACTCCTTCAGGGGTCCCTCGTTCACAAAGTTGCCCTTGCCGTCAAAATCCAGGCGGTAGCGCTTGCCGGCGCTTTCTACATCCAGCTGGTAGCGGCTGCCGTTCGGGCTTTCGTAGCGATAGCCCTGCAGGTAGCGAAATCCTTTATGGTTGTCCTGCAGGTATTGGGTGGCAGTGGGGGGCAGATCGGCCTGGCGCAGCTGCGTATCGGTGCCCAGCCAGCGGCCCTCGGCACTGAAGCGGCTTACGGTGGGGCGGCCCTGCTCGGAGAAGCTGGCCGAATAGCCCTCAGAGGTCTGCTGCCAGCTGGCCTTCTCGGCCTGCTGCGGATATTTAGCATTGAACTTAACCGATACCCTGCCCGGAGGGGTCAGGGGCGTCTGCGCCTGCAGAAGCGTAGCACAACAAAAAAGGAGTATGAGTAAACTATAGGGTTTGTAGCTGTTTTTCATGCCAGTAGGGATGGGTACATCTCTGTATATGGCATTGCGGGGCAAAAGGTTGCAAAATGTAGCGCTGCGCAAAGGGGGGATTATTTTGTAAAGTCAGGTGCTCTCCCTATTTTAGGGCCTGTATATTTACCTGCAGAACGTGTTATCAATGCAAAACATTACTCGCTACCTGGGCCTTGTGGTTATCTGTATCGCCGCCATCATCCTGATCATTGCCATGGCTATGGGCGAACCTTCCAATACCGTTCTGGCCACAGCTGCCATTTTGGGCATCCTGGGCCTGTTGCTTCAGGTATTCATTGGCCGCTCTGTAGACTAAGCAGGGGCCTTTTACTGCTAGCCCTGACGGGCTGGCAGCTCCTTGCGAAGAAACTGCCGGTGCAGCCGCAGCACCTGTGGCAGCACCAGTGTTTTCTCGTCATTCACAATCTTAAAATCGGCCCGCTGCAACCGCTCCCCTTCCGGCAGCTGGCGTTCCATAATTTCCTGTACCTGCTGGCGGCTACGCTGTGCATCCCGTAGCAGGGTACGGCGCAGTCGCAGCCCTTCGGGTGCGCTTACCGTAATGGTGGCATCCAGCCCCCTGTACGAGCCTGCTTCAAAAAGCAGGGCTGCTTCTTTGAGCACATAAGGCGCCCCTGCCTGCTGCTGCACCCAGTGCGCATAGTCTTCTGCTACCCGCGGATGCACCAAGTCATTTAAGAGCGCCAGCCGGTCGGGGCTATCAAATACCTGTGCGGCCAGCCAGCTGCGGTTGAGGCTGCCATCGGGCAGGTAGGCTTCGGGGCCAAAGGCCGCTTGTATGCCGGCAATCAGCTCACTGTTGGTGGTTTGGAGGGAACGGGCCCGGCTATCGGCATCATAGACGGGGATGCCCAGGGCCGCAAAGATGCGGCAAACCGTACTTTTGCCGGCGCCTATGCCTCCGGTAATGCCAATTTGCAGGGGGGGTAGGTTAGCGGCGGATTCTTCTGGCGGTGGGCACATAGCGCACTTTTACAGTTTCGGGCTCCAGGCGTATGCGCTCTACCGGCGCCGGGGCACTGGCTACCCGCAGGGCAATGGTAGAATCGGCCTGGTTAAAGGCATTGTAGTCGGCTACAATCGCAAAACTGCCGGGCGCCAGCTGCTCGGCATTGGCCCGGCTTATCCAGAAGCTGATGCGCACCACACTATCCTGCAGCTGCAGCGAACCGGTGAGCGGAAAATTCTGGGGGCGTATGGGTACCTGCCGGCCCAGGCGCACAAATTCCTGCACATCAAAGCTGATCTGCACCTGATCGGGCACCACCTCCACTATGCGGGATTCATGCTCGGTAAGGGCCACCGCCTCGTTGTAAGGGGTACTGATCTGCTGCTGCGGAATAAAGACCGAGATGCTGTCGGCCAGGCCGTTGATAAAAGAAGTAGGGCCGGTAAAGACTACCGAATCGGGCGCCAGCAGCAGGGGGCTTACCACCCGGTGGTTATCGGCCAGGGAAATGGAGGTGCTGTCGATGTGCACCCGCACTTTTTTGCTGATGCGCCGCTCTATGTTGATAAAGAGCGTATCGGTCACTACATAGTTGAGCCGCACCTCGTTGAGCTGATCGGCAATGATGGCACTCAGCGAAGCTTTGGAGATGTACTTCTGTGAGGTGGGATTTTCAAGCAGGATCTGGATGGGATTGGCCCGAAACCAAAGCGTTTTGCGCAGCAGGTTCCAACCGCCGCCCGATACCACTATGCTTACCCGCTTGGGCAGCTCTTCCACCACAATCACATCCTGCTCATCAAAAAGAAACTCAACCGGATAGTTAAGCCGGGTGGCATACTGTTTATTGAGGGCATTAAAAAACCAGAAAGTGGTAGCCCCCAGAATACAGAGGGTTACCACTTTCCATTTGCTTCTTTCGGCCGAAAAAAGCTTTTTTAAGCCTCTAAACAGTAGCTCACTTTTTTTCAAGCTTCTGCCTTTGTTGGTGCGGGTTTCACATACTTTTTACTGGCCTCTACCGATACGGCCGACTTCTCAAAGGTCAGCTTGGTGCCGCGGTCTACATCCAGCACCACGGCCTCATCGCTTACCTCTACCACACGGCCATGCATGCCGCCAATGGTTACCACCTGGTCGCCTTTCTTAAGCGTATCCACAAAGGTTTTGTGTTGCTTCTGGCGGCGCTGCTGCGGCCGGATCATAAAGAAGTAAAAGATAATACCGATTGCTCCAATCAGGAACAAGGTCTGAAGGCCACTGCCTCCGGTAGGGGCGGCATCTGCCTGTAAAAGAATAAATGCTGTCATATTAGTTTCGAACCGGGCCTTCTACGCCAGCCGCTGCTGCAGCACCTGCTTTAGGCTCTACATTCCCCTTGATGGTCAGGCGGGTAATGGCGGGCTCAGTATTGGCCGTAACGGTTACGGTTTTGTTTTGGATGCCCGGGCGGGTAGCGCTATCGAAGCGAACTTTGATCTCGCCAGACTGGCCGGGAGGGATTGGTTTTTTAGAATAGTCAGGCACGGTACAGCCACAGGAGGCTACGGCGCTCTGAATCACCAGGGGCACATCGCCTGAGTTTTTGAACTTGTACACATGCTCTACCACGGTGCCTTCCTTTACCGTACCAAAATCATACTCGGTCTTTTCATAGGTAATGGCGGCTACAGGGCCCTGAGGGGCAGCCTCGGCCTGGGGCTGTGCCTGGCTGGCAGGATCAAATGAAACCGGCGTGGCCGCTGGCTGGTGGTTATGGGCACCTTCTGCCTCCAGGGCTGCAACGCGCTGCTCCAGCTGGGCTACCCGATTGTCCATGTCCTGATTTGTGCAGGCCGACAGCATACCAGCTGCGCCAAGCACCAGCAAGAAACGTTTGTTCATGTCTTCTTAACTTAATGAAATAGGGAAACTGCTCTACTAACGCCTACGTTTTGCGTTTAGTTCTGGAGCTTTTCTATAACGTAATCAGTATACTGTTGCGTACTGGCGTTGCCTCCTAAATCGCCGGTGCACTGCTCCCGGATCTTAAGGGTCTCATCAATGGCCCGATCAATGCGGCGGGCATGGTCTTTCAGGCCCATGTGGTGCAGCATCATCACCGCAGAGCGCAGCAGGGCGGTAGGATTGGCCTTGCCCTGGCCGGCAATGTCCGGAGCTGTGCCGTGCACCGCCTCAAAAATGGCTACCTCATCGCCAATGTTGGCGCCGGCAACCAGCCCAAGGCCGCCTACCAGGCCGGCACAAAGGTCGGACAGAATATCGCCAAAGAGGTTGGTGGCTACGATCACATCAAACTGCTGGGGCTTGAGCACCAGCTGCATGCACATGTTATCCACGATCTTGTTATCAAACTCAATTTCGGGAAACTCTTTGGAGATCTGCTCGCCGGCTTTCAGAAAGAGCATGCCGGCATTTTTGAGGATGTTGGCCTTGTGTACCAGGGTTACTTTTTTGCACCCGTGTTTTTTGGCATACTCAAAAGAAGCTTTTACAATGCGGTAAGAGCCCGCCCAGGTAATGCGGCTGATGGAGTCGGCAATCTGCAGGCGCTCATCAAAATACTCCAGACCGGCATAGAGGCCTTCGGTATTTTCGCGGAAGATCACCAGATTAACGTCGGTAAACTTAGACTGAACCCCTTCGGTGGTTACGCAGGGGCGTACGTTCTGGTACAGATCAAAGATCTGGCGCAGCTGCACGTTTACACTTTTAAAGCCTTTGCCCACGGGGGTGGTCAGGGGGCCTTTCAGGGCAACTTTGTTACGCTTGATGGATTCAATGAGTGAGTTGGGAATCAGCTCACCTACTTCGGCCAGGGTGGTTTGGCCGGCATTTTCCTCTTCCCACTGAATGGGTACCTCAGCAGCTGCAAATATACGTTTTACAGATTCCGTAATCTCGGGGCCTATCCCGTCGCCCTTTATCAGGGTAACTGTTGTAAGCATGGCTTATTTATAATCTTTTTTAATCTGGCCAATAAGGGTTTCTACATCGCGCAGAAGCTCTTCGGCTTTTTCTTTTGCATCGGTTATTACACGCTCACTCTCCGAACGGGCCGTCATGCCGGGCAGCTCTTCGCGCTGCAGTTCCAGCAGAATATCTTCCAGGGCCGACTTGAAGCGGTACAGGTTGTAGGACACACGGCCGCGGGTATTGGACCCCTTATCGGGGGCAAACAACACCCCTACTGCCAACCCTATAGCTGATCCGGTCAGTAAGGAGAGAATTCCTATGGTCGCTTTATTCATAGCAGTTATTTATTATCGATCAGTCCTCTACCGCTTTTGCGGATGATGCCTTTCTCCTGCAGCTCGGCCGAAAGCACATCTAGAAGACCATTTACAAAAATTTTACTTTTGGGGGTGCTATAGCGTTTTGAGAGCTCAATATACTCGTTTATTGTCACTTTTACAGGGATGCTGGCAAAATTAATCATCTCGCAGAGGGCCATCATCATGATGATTTTATCGGTGAGGGCCAGGCGTTCCACATCCCAGTTTTTGCTCTTGGTGCTGATGAGTTCTTCGTACTGCTGCTCATTGGCCAGGCTCAGCCGGTAGAGGTCCACAAAGAATTCGCGGTCATCCTCCCAGTTCACCGATAGCACGGCCAGCTCCACATCCACCCCCTTCGCTGCTTTCTTCCATCTCTTTGATGGTACGCTGCACCATGCTTTTGAGCACGTCGCGGTTTTCGCTCCAGTACATATCCTGCCCCTCCATCATGCCTTCTACCAGCTCATGCTTGAAGAATACCTTTTTTACCAGGTGTTGCACCAGCGTACGGTCGGCCTCAAAATCGGGCGCATCAGCTTTCAGATAGGCCAGAAAGGCCTCATCCTGCAGCAGCACATCGCGGTACAGCTGGCGAATGAATTCTTCCTCCCCGTTCCAGTTCAGGTTCTGACGGATGGCCTCGGTCTGCAGCAGTTTATTCTGCTCCAGGCGATCCAGCACCTTATTGGCCAGCCAGTTTTTTTCATCCGGGCCTGCCCGGCGGCCTGTTTCCAGGCGGCGCTCCCGCTCGGCGGCGGCATAGCGGCGCAGTTCCAGCAGCAGCAGCAGAAACTTCAGGTAGCGCCCGGCCAGGGCCTCGGCTTCTACCACCATGTTCTTGCGCAGGCGGTCGCCATCCTGCTGCACCAGCTTGTTGTAGTAGGTAAGGGCATTTTGGGCGGCAGCGGCCTGCTCGGCGGTGTAGGCATCGGCCCCCTGCAGCTTGCGCTCCTCATGGCTCTTGATGAAGAGGTCGGAGGCGGCCTTGCGGTTTTCCTGAAGTTTTACCGGATCCTGCACCTCCATGGAGTTAAGATCAGGGGCAAACTGCTCCCGGATCTGATCCAGGGCCAGGTGGTAGTTAGATTGACGGCATTGCAAAAATGCGAAGATATTTTGCATAGCCTTTATACGCAGGTACCGACGGTTCAGCATGGAGCAGAATCAGAGCGTTATGAAACAAAAAACAAAGAAGCCTGCTGCAAAGATGCAGCATAGCTTCTTTAGTAAAAAGGTTGACCGGCTAATTTGTTTGAAATAGGTATGAGGTATGGGGTATGGGGTATGAAACGGCCTCCGCGAGGTGTATGTGTTCTGGTACAGAAGGTTTTTGCTATAACCAATACAGCTACAGTAAAACCATGTTTCCAAGCCTTTTGGTGCCAGTTCCAGCAAGTGGCTAGCCACTTAAAATCCCTTACCGTGCGGCGAATACCTCATACCCCATACCTCATGCCCCAAGCCTAATAGGGTAGCTTAACCCGGCCTACTTCTTCAATGCGCTTCAGGGCCATTTGCATGGCGGCTTCCTGAGGACCAATGTTCTTGGCCTCGGCCTCATTAAGGATGCTCAGGCAGATATCGTATACCTTCTCAGCTTTCTGATAGGCCCGCTCCCGCTGGTAATTGCCCTCATACTCGGCCGCCACATTGATTACCCCTCCGGAATTGATCAGGAAGTCGGGCGCGTAAATAATCCCCTTGTCGATAAGGGCGCGGCCGTGCTTCTTTTCGTCCTTGAGCTGGTTGTTGGCAGCACCGGCCACAATCTGGCACTTCAGGCGCGGAATGGTGGTATCGTTCAGCGTAGCGCCCAGGGCGCAGGGCGAGTAAATGTCCATGTCCAGGTCGTAGATGCCATCGCCGCTTACCACTTCGGCGCCAAAGCGCTCGGAGATCTGCTTGAGGCGGTCTTCGTTGATGTCGCTGATATACACCCGGGCATCTTCATGGCGCAGGCGCTCTACCAGGTACATGCCTACCTGACCTACCCCCTGCACCAATACTTTTTTGCCCTTGAGGCTATCATGGCCATACGCCTTTTTGGCGGCGGCCTTCATGCCCAGGTAAGTGCTGTAGGCGGTTACCGGAGAGGGATCTCCCCCGCCGCCCATGATCTCGGGCAGGCCGGCCACATAGTCGGTCTCCATGGCAATGTACTCCATGTCGATAGTCTTCATGTTCACATCTTCGGCCGTTACGTAGCGGCCGCCCAGGCCATCAACAAAGCGGCCAAAACGGCGCATAAAGGCTTCAGTCTTCTGGGTTTTGGCATCGCCAATGATCACCGCCTTGCCACCGCCCAGGTTCAGGCCTGAGATGGCGTTTTTGAACGTCATGCCGCGGCTCAGGCGCAGCACATCGGTCATGGCTTCTTGTTCGCTGGCATACTGCCACATGCGGGTACCGCCCAGGGCAGGCCCCAGAGTGGTATTATGAATGGCGATAATGGCTTTAAGGCCGGTTGCTTTATCATAGCAGATGGCCACCTGCTCGTGCTCCATCAGCTCGATCTGGGCGAAAACACCTTCTTTTTCGCGCGCCTGTACTTCATTTACTTCCACCATGTACGTATGTTTGGGTTTATGTTACCTTTGCAGCAGGCGCTTTTGGGAGTTTCCCCGGCGAGCCGCCCGTTGGCACTTGCTTTTCAGAAAAATAATGCAAAGCTACCCCTTTTATAGCGTTATTTCAAACGATGCCAAAGCAGCTTGGCTGCAAAGCGTGGCCCGGCCGGCGCCGGTTTTCTGCAAATAGACAGGATAGGGATCTGAACACAGGGCACCACCCCGCATGGCCAAAGGTACAGTGCCGGTGGGGGGCTTTTTCAGAACTTTCTACTGCCTTATTTTTGTATACACACCCCTGCCCGGGGCAGGTGCCGGCACCCTAAACCCTATTACCCCTACCCTCGTTCTACTGTAAGGTGAAAGCGCTCAGTTATCTCCATAAATATTTTTTCCGCTACAAGCATTATCTGCTGCTGGGAACCCTGTTCCTGATCATTTCCAACATCTTTGCCATTATACCGGCACAGGTGGTACGCTATGCCTTTGATCTGGTAAAGGAAAACATAGACCTCTACCGCCAGTATGAGGGCTTTGGCCTGCAGGAGTCTATTTACGAGCTCTTTACCAGCAGCATCTTTATCTACGGCCTCATTATTCTGGCCATGGCCCTGCTCAGGGGGGTGTTTCTCTTTCTGGTGCGGCAAACGCTCATTGCCATGTCGCGCTACATCGAGTACGATCTCAAGAATGAGATCTACGCCCATTACCAGACCCTGCCGCTGGCCTTTTACCGCAGCAACAGCACCGGCGACCTGATGGCGCGCATTTCAGAAGATGTAAGCAAGGTGCGCATGTACCTGGGGCCGGCCATTATGTACGGGATCAACCTGGTAACCCTCTTTCTGATCCTGATCCCCTACATGTTCACCATCAATGCCACGCTTACGCTCTATGTGCTGCTGCCGCTGCCCATCCTTTCCATCAGCATCTACTATGTGAATAACCTCATTGAGCAGCGCAGCACCGCCATCCAGAAAGCCCTTAGCGGCCTCTCTACCTATACCCAGGAGGCCTTTAGCGGCATACGGGTGCTCAAGGCTTTTGCGCGGGAGACCGACTCGGCCAATACCTTTGATGGCCTCAGCAATGAGTACAAGAACAAGGCCCTGCGGCTTACGTTTGTGAATGCGCTTTTCTTTCCGCTGATCCTGGCCCTCATTGGCCTGTCGGTGCTGCTGACGGTTTACATTGGGGGGCTGGAGGTGATGCGGGGCGCCATTACCACGGGCAATATTGCCGAGTTTATCATTTATGTGAACCTGCTTACCTGGCCGGTGACCTCCCTGGGCTGGATCACTAGCATCATTCAGCAGGCGGCTGCCTCCCAAACCCGCATCAATGAATTTCTGAATACCAAAACCGAGCTGGTCTCTACCCGGCAGCTGGAGCAGCGCCTGGAGGGCGAGGTGGTGTTTGAGGAAGTAAGCCTGGTGTATCCCGACTCCGGCATCCGGGCCCTGAAGGGGGTAAGTTTTCGGGTGGCGCCGGGCCAGGCCCTGGCCATTATTGGCACCACGGGCTCGGGCAAAAGTACGGTGGCCAACCTGCTGCTGCGCCTCTACGACCCCACCGAAGGCCAGGTGTACCTGGATGGGATGCCCATTCAGGCCTTTGCCGTCGATAACCTGCGCAGCCAGATCGGCTACGTGCCGCAGGATGTGTTTCTGTTTTCGGAAAGCATCCGCAACAACATTGCCTTTGGTGATCCCGATCTGCCGCAGGAGGCCATTGAGCAGGCTGCGTCCGATGCTGACCTGCTGGAGAACATTGAGCGCTTTCCGCAGGGCTTCGATACCCGGGTGGGCGAGCGGGGCATTACCCTTAGCGGCGGCCAGAAGCAGCGCGTAAGCATTGCCAGGGCCATTGCCCGGGACCCGCGCATCATTATTCTGGATGATGCCCTCTCGGCCGTAGATACGCAAACGGAAAACACCATTCTCAACAACCTGAAGCGCATTATGCAGGGGCGCACCAGCATAATCATCAGCCACCGGGTAAGCTCCGCCAAGCTGGCCGATCACATCCTGGTGCTGGACGACGGACAGATCGCCGAAAAGGGTAGCCACGAGGAGCTGATGGAACTGGGCGGCCTCTACAAGGCGCTGTACGACAAGCAGCTGCAGGAAGAAGCAATCGAGTAAGCAAAGAGGCGCTGCCTGAGCCGGAAGATTTACCCCCCTGGCCGAACAAGTGGGCCAGGGGCGTGTTTTCTGGTAGTGCGGCACCACCACCCCCCTTTAGCCTACTTCCTTAAGCGTCTGCTGCCTGGCCTGCTGCTGCTTGGGCTCCTAGCGGCCTGCGCCCGCCCCTTTGTGCGGCCTGAGCTTACCCATGCCCCCTTTGCACCGGCAGGCAGCAGCGCCCATGTGCTGGACCTTGACCTGGGCCAGGCCCCCATTATTTTTGCCCAGCCCCATGCCCGCAAGCTTCAGAAGCGCAACCTTTACCTCTTTGCCGTACGCATTGGTAATGCCAGCCCGGATACCCTCTGGCTGACGCCCCATGAGCTAGAGCTTTACTCAGGTGGCAAGCCACTGCCCAGGGTAGAGGCCCGGCTGGTACAACAGGCCCTGCGACAGCCGGTAGCCCTGCATGCACTCTGGCTGCTGGCCGGGCCGTTTGTTCGGGAAGATGCGGGAAGAAAAGTGCTGGATTACTACCCCCTGGGGGTGGCGGCTGCGGCCTGGGGCATCGGCAATATGGTGGTTGCCTATAATGCCAACAGGGGGGTGAAGCAAATGATTGAGCTGAGCATGCCTGAGCAGCCCCTGGCCCTGCCGCCGCAAAGCCAGCGCTATGTGATCCTTGCGGTAAGCAGCCCCCTTTCGCCACAGGGGGTCAGGCTCCACTACCAGCCCCCGGGCCAGGGTGACACCCCTTAATACCTGCTGCACTGCAGCTACACCTGCCCTGCTCCCATCTCCCGCCTTAGCGAATAGGCACTTCTACCTCCAGCCGGCGGGGGCTTACGTATTTTTCCAGCGTTACATCCTGGCGCAGCTGGTGGCCCTGCTGCTGGGCATACCCCTCTATTTTCTCCCGCAGGGTCCGGGGGGATGGCCATACCGAGGAGTGGGCCTCCAGGCGGGCCTGTACCGACTGCCGCGCCGGGATCTGCAGCAGCTCATAGCCCTCGGGCAGGGGGCTAGGGGTAAAATTAGGGGGTAGTAGTACGCCCATGAACTGCTCCAGGGTATCTTTGTTGGTGAGGGGTTCTCTGAAAACGGCTATGGCCATCATGCCGGGCAGCTCACCCCCTTCCCAGCGTTTGCGCACATCCCGGAAGATCTTTTCCATTTCTGGGTGGCCGGGCGTGCCGGTATAGGGCTTACCTACCATACGGTACGCCCCCCCTTCGGGCGCTATGGTCTGCACACTGGCCTCTTGCCAGCCGCCCAGCTGCCAGTAGGCCACTGCAGCGGCGGCCACCACCAGCGAAACAACAATCAGGAGTATTTTAGGAAAGGACATGGATGGGAATTTGGTATATAGATAGTTCTGTGCGTCATCCCCGCGCGGGTGTAGGCCGCCCCACGGGGATCTCTCAACTTTCTGATTCCGAAATGCGTCTTACCTGCCTTGTACAAGCAGATCCCCGCCTGCGCGGGGATGACGACAAAAATGCAAAGGCAGTTATGAGATAGCTACTACTCACCACCAACCCTACACCACTTCTTTGTACTGCATGCGGTAGAGGTTGGCGTACCAGCCACCTTTGGCCAGCAGTTCCTCATGCGTTCCTTCTTCTTTGATCTCGCCCCTGTCCAGCACAATGATCTTATCGGCTTTCTGGATGGTGCTCAGGCGGTGGGCAATCACCAGCGAGGTGCGGCCCTTCATGAGCTTCTCGATGGCGGCCTGGATCATTTCTTCCGTTTCGGTATCTACCGACGAGGTGGCCTCGTCCAGGATAATGATGCGCGGATCGTACACCAGCGCCCGCACAAAGGAAATGAGCTGCCGCTGGCCTACCGAGAGGGTAGCGCCCCGCTCCATCACATTGTACTCGAATCCGCCGGGAAGCCGCTCGATGAATTTGCGGGCACCCACCAGATCGGCGGCCTGCTTCATTTTCTCCAGGCTGATGTCGGGATTGTTCAGGGAAATATTATTCCCGATGGTATCGGAAAACAGGAATACATCCTGCAGCACCACCCCGATGCTGCGGCGCAGGCTGGCAATGTCAAAATCGCGGATGTGGCGCCCGTCGATGCAGATCTCGCCCTGCTGGTACTCGTAAAAACGGTTCAGCAGGTTGATGATGGAGGATTTGCCGGCCCCGGTAGCCCCTACCAGCGCAATGGTCTCGCCGGGTTTGGCTTCAAAACTGATGTCTTTCAGCACCCAGTCGGGCTCCTCATAGGCAAACCACACCCCCTTGAATTGGACGGCCCCTTGCAGATGCTCGGGCATGTAGATACCGGTATCGGCCAGGTGCTCCCGGCTGTCCAGCAGGCTCATGATGCGCTCGGAGCTTACCACCCCCATCTGCAGGGTATTGAAACGGTCGGCAATCAGGCGAATGGGCCGGAAGAACATTTGGATGTAGAGGATAAAGGCCACCAGTACCCCGGGCTCAATCTCGGCATTGATTACCTGCCGGGCGCCGTACCACACCAGCAGGCCAATGCCCATGGCCTGGATCACCTCTGCCACCGGAAAATAGATGCTGTAGTAGAGCACGGAGCGCAGGTTGGCACGGCGGTGCTCTTTGTTGATCGTCTTGAATTTTTCGTACTCCCGCTTTTCGCTGCCAAAGATCTGCACAATGCTCATGCCGGTGAGGTGCTCCTGCACAAAGGAGTTGAGGTTGGCCACTGCATTGCGCACATCGTTAAAGGTTACTTTGATCTTCTCCTTAAACACCCAGGTGCTCAGGATCAGCAGGGGCAGGGTAGAGAGGCAGACCAGCGTAAGGCGCCAGTCGGTATAAAGCATAAAGCCCATGATAAAGACCAGCTGCAGCAGATCGCCCACAATGGCGGCCACTCCTTCGCTGAAAACCGAGGCCAGTGTTTCAATATCGGATACGGTGCGGGTAACCAGCCGGCCTATGGGGGTACGGTCAAAGAACTTGAGGCGCAGGCCCAGCAGGTGACGGTAAAGGGTGGTGCGCAGATCGCGGATCACAAACTGGCCCAGCCAGTCGCTGAGGTAGGTATGGAAGTACTGCACCACCGACTGCAGCAGCAGCAGGCCTACCAGCAGCAGCATCATGCGCTGCAGGCCCTCAAAATCGCCTACGGCAATGTTATCATCTATGGTCAGCTGAATGAGCCAGGGGCGCAGCGGGGCCAGTACGGCCATAACTACCGTAAGCACTACCAGCATCCAGAAGGTGCCCATGTAGGGTTTGGCAAAGCTGAACAACCGCCGGAGCACTTTCCAGTCTACCAGATTTCCACTTTTGATCTCGCCTTCGGCCATGCTGCAAGTTATTCTATTTTCTAAAAAATTGGTGGTTAGCCTTTAGTTCCAACACTGATCTTACCAAGGCTGTTAGCGACAATTTTTACGTATCGCGTTAAAAACATTTACCCTCTCACAAAATATACAGTGGGTTATCCCAGTAGGCATACTACTACTCCTAATGAAATCTGCCTGAAAATAGTTATTTTACGTTATCAATAGCAGGAGTCTGCTAGGGTATACTTTTATCATGAATACAGAAGTATGAAAAAAATACATGTATTGGAAGCGGTCAGCACTATGCCTGAAGAGTTTTCTGTAGATGAACTTTTTGAAAAACTCCTTATCCTGCAGAAAATAGAGGAAGGTCAGCGGCAAGTTCGGCAAGGACAAACCTATTCTGAAGAGGAGGCGAAAAAAAAGCTTGAGAAATGGTTACGGTAATCTGGACCGAACAAGCCATAGATGACCTTACAGCGATTGCTGACTACACAAGCCACCATTCTGAAAAATGGGCATCAGCAGTTATCCAACGACTTTTCAATCGCGTCAGCATTTTGAAAGAAATGCCTGAGCTGGGCCGCATTGTTCCGGAAAAGGGGGATGCTTCGATCAGAGAGCTCATTGAAGGAAATTATCGAATCATTTATGAGATAAAACACCCCGACAGAGTGGAAATACTCCTGATTCATCACTCCTCCAGACCGCTTGATAATCCGTAGCATAGTACCTACCACTACGCTTACACATAAATATCGGTCGGATACTGCACTTCTACCAGAAACAGCCCGTCGGCCGGGGCTGAGCGGCCGGCCCGGCTGCGGTCCCGGCTCTCCAGCACCTGCTGAAACTCGGGCACCGTCATGCGCCCCTGCCCCACCTGCAGCAGGGTGCCTACAATGGCGCGCACCATGTTGCGCAAAAAGCGGTTGGCGGCTATGTAAAAGATCAGCCCCCCTTCCGTTTCTTCCCAGCGGGCTTCCCATACGGTGCAGCGAAAGTGCTTTACGTTGGTGTGGATCTTGCTGAAGCACTCAAAATCTTCCCACTGCAGCATCAGGGCTGCGGCTTCATTCATCTTTGCCACATCCAGCGGGCGCGGAAAGTAGTAGACCAGCTGTTGGCGAAAGGGGTCTTTGTGGCGGCTGATGCGGTACTGGTAGCGGCGGCTGAGGGCGCTGTAGCGGGCATGGGCTTCGGAGGATACAGGGCGAAGGCTTTTGGCCCAAATATCGGGCGGCAGCACGGCATTGATCTTGTGCAGCCAAAGGTCTAATTCGGAGAGCAGGTCCAGCTCCACATCAAAATGCACCAGCTGCTGCTCGGCATGCACGCCGGTATCGGTACGGCCGCTGCCGGTAATGCGCATGGGCTGCCGAAAGAGCTTGCCCAGCCCCTCCTCTACCTCGGCCTGCAGGGTGTGGGCATTGTTTTGCAGCTGCCAGCCGTGGTAGCGGGCGCCGTTATAGGCTATGTCGAGGAAGTAGCGCAAGGGGGTAGTGGGGTTTAGGTCAGTAGCAGCAGGAGTAGGTGTGCTTCCTTTCTGCTGCTAGGCCGATGGTAGTTGCTTTAAAATATCAGTGTATCGGTTAGGGCTCAGGCTGTTGGCTTTTTGCAGCAGGGCAATGGCCTGCTGCTGATCAGCTTCCATGCCAATGCCCTTATACATAAAATAGGAGAGATCCGCCATGGCCGGCGCCCATTCTAGCGCAGCAGCGGCTTCCAGCAGGCCCAGCCCTTTTTTCAGATCAACCGGCAGGCCGGTCCCTTTCAGGTAGATGTTGGCTTCTTTCCAGAGACACCAGCCCCTTGCGTAATTAGCTGCCTGCAGCTGAGCCAGCAGATCCAGGGCCAGGGCAATCTTATCCGGCCAATCATCGATGATGTCATCGGCCAGGCGCTTTTTGTCGGCCAGATCACCCAGGCTTGCTGCTTTCAGCATCCAGTGAAAGGCCTGCTCCCGCTTGTCGGCTTGCCAGCTGTAATAGCTGGCCAGGTCCCGGCAGGCCCGCGGGTCGCCGGCTGCTGCTACCTGCTCCAGCAACTCAGCCGCCTGCCGGTTGCGCTGGGGGTTGTAGCGTCTGCCATCGTATTCGGAGGTCATCAGCCCGCTGGCAATCCAGTACAGACAGCCCGAACAATCTTTGTACTGCTCCAGCAGATCGTCGTAGGCCTTTCTTTTTCCCGACGATAGCTGGGAGAAGTAGCCCAAAAGGGCTTTGCGGTGATAGAGTTCCGAGGCAGACAGGGCCATAAAGGTGGCCTCCCCCTCCTCTATCAGAAATAGGTTAGCCCGGCTGGGCTCCTCTTGTGCACGAATGCCCATCTGGCTTTCCCCAAGCTCATCCTCTGCCAAAACGATAAAGTTCTGCCCTTCGACCTGCACGAGCGGCCGGCTGGCGGTAAAAAGCCAGGTATCGGTGCCATCAGAAAAGCGGAAGTCTGCTGCTTCCTGAAGCGCCTGCAGGAATTGGGGATGCGTCATGTGCCCTGGCTTGCCCTAAACAAGTTCATAAATAACCGCCGCCCCCTGGCCTACGCCCACGCACATGGTGGCCAGACCGTAGCGTACGCCCCGGCGCTTCATTTCGTGCAGCAGGGTAGCCGAGATGCGGGTGCCGCTGGCCCCCAGGGGGTGGCCAATGGCAATGGAGCCGCCATTTACATTTACAATATCCGGGTTAAGGTCCAGCTCCCGCATGCAGGCCAGGGCCTGAGCAGCAAAGGCCTCGTTCATTTCTACCAGTCCCAGGTCCTGGAGGCGCAGGCCGGCCCGTTTGAGGGCCTTTTTGGGTGGCCGGGCACGGGACCTACTGGACCCATTGTGGGCGGGGTCTACCCCGGCTACGGCGGC